>CAZAWQ010000140.1:0-2627 GCA_964488585.1 uncultured Roseivirgaceae bacterium | reverse complement strand
TTGCGGGAAAAAGAAAATACTGCCCAAGATTAATGATTTACCGATTTAAAACTAGGGCTGTGAAGGGTTTAACAAAATGAAATAACAAGCGTATTGTACATTTTAAAATTTTAGGTCATGAAAACGAAAAAACGCATCGGACGTGTCACGTTTAAAGCAATAAAAAGACTTACAGTTGTCTTGCTAATATTAGCGGTATCTGTGAGTTGTAGCAAAGACGAACCAAACCCGGTTCTCACTCCGGTTGTCCCTACGGTTGTCCCTACGATTACTGCAATTGATCCCACCAATGGTACGGTAGGGACCGAAGTCACTTTCACCGGCACTAACTTTAGCAGTACTGTTAGTGAGAATGCCATCACCTTTAATGGTATAACAAGTACTGTAATATCGTCCTCAACCACACAATTACTCGCAGTTGTACCGGAAAATGCGACCACGGGTTTGGTGGCAGTCACCGTCAATGGTGAAACGGCCCAGGGTCCCTCGTTCACAGTAATTTCCGGCAACGCATATGATTGCAGTAATAACGAAATTACCGAAAATACTACTTGGGAAGATGTGGAAGCGGGAGATGCGGTAGACTACGTCATCCAGTGCGCCATTTCTGTAAAGGGGAATGCTTTGCTCACAATTGAACCGGGGGTAATCATCGCTTTCGAAGGAGCAGAAAGCGGCATCTTTACCAGCGAGGGCGGAGGGGTAAAAGCCATAGGTACGGACGCTAATCCTATAAAGTTACGAGGCACTAGTGAAAACAAGGGAGTATGGAAGGGCATATACTTTGGTTCTAGCCATCCTGAAAATCGTCTGGAATACGTATCCGTGATGCATGCCGGTAGGACCGCCTCCGGACAATCAGGCGAAAAAGGTGCAGTGCAATTGTCTCGTGGTACAGATTCCAAAGCCGTAATTGTCAACTGTACCATGGAGGACAATGATGGGTATGGCATCTTTGTGACGGAAGGGAGTGTACTAAGTGAGTTTGCCAACAATATGATCGCCAATAATGCATCGGCGCCTGTTGGCCTGTACTTCAACCAATTGAGTAATCTGGATGCCAACTCATTCTATCAAGGCAATGGGGATGACTATATTGAAGTCCGTGAAAATGACATTGAAGAAGAAGAGGTAACTATGGCGATGCTCAATGTGCCTTACCGCTTTGTAGAAAGTAAAAGATATAATATCAACAAAGCCTTAACCATTAGTCCCGGCAGCGTTCTAGAGTTCACCAATGGAGCGGGATTTAGGTTGGGAGAACAGGCAACGGATTGTTTTACAACGACAGGCTCTTTGAATGCCACAGGTACGGAGGAAAATCATATCATTTTCAGGGGCGTTACCGAAGGCAAAGGTGCCTGGCTGGGGATTGGTTTCAACTCTTCCAGTCCGAACAACATTCTAATCTATTGTGATATTTCAGGAGGGGGCAGTAATAAACTCTACAATGCCTCTGACTTTGCGGCCAATATTACTTTGCAATGTGAAAGCAGGGTCAAAATTCAGCATACTTCCATATCCGAAAGCGGAGCGTTTGGCATTTACATGCTGGACAAAGATGCCAAACTGGAAGGTTTTGTAGAAAACGCCCTGATCAACAATGAATTAGCCCCCATTTTGATGCATTTGCCCCAGGTAGACCAGTTGGATGCGGCTTCCTCATATAAAGAAGGGAATGGCCGGGCCTATATCCAGGTGGTGGGACAGTCGATTATAGAAGCGGATCTAACGATTGCCAAACTGGAGGTGCTTTATCGAATTAGTCAGGATGAGTTAGGACGTGCTACCTATGTAGAAAAAGCTCTTACCATTGAACCAGGGGTGATATTGGAGTTTGAAACGGCCTCCGGTATCGTTCTTGGAAGCCGAGGTGTAGACTGCATTCCTACCACAGGTTCAATACATGCAGAAGGCACTGCAGAGGAACCTATCATTTTTAGGGGAACTACAGAAGGGCAAGGCACTTGGCGGGGCATTGGTATCAATTCCAGCACCTCAGCCAACTTGCTGGAATATTGTGAAATTATCGGTGGCGGTGCCAGCCAGATGTATAATGCCGGTGGACAAGGCAACTTGGTCATCCACTGCAAGGGTAGAGCGGAAGTTAGAAATTGCACTATCGCTGATAGTGGGGGATGGGGTATCGACTTTGTACAGGGCGGAAATAGCCTCATCGATGAAAATAACAATTTCACTAACAACGCCGACGGTGACGTAGCACCTAACTAATTTAGTTTAAAAGTAAGGTTGGTAAGTATTTGGTTGGGACCTTGCTCGAGGTAAATGTCGAGAGGAAGTTCTTGGCAAGAAAATCTTTGATACAATGTAATCAAATATTCTACTAGGGCGTGTTAACACAAAAGGGTGTCTTTGTCTCATGGAACTGAAAATTCGAGATTATTATCGGGTTTACAACGCAAAACGGAAACACCGTTCATTGAACAGAAAAACTCCAGATCAGATATGGAACACACATAAGAAAATTATGTTAACCAGCCAATTTCTTCTAAATTGAAGTTGGTTTTCTGTCCTAGGGGGTCAATACAATAAAACCGGGGGGTGCAGAGTGTGTATACCAGCTAATTTGTACCACTTATGATCAGAAAATGATTGTAAAATTCTAT
>CAZAWQ010000139.1:0-4984 GCA_964488585.1 uncultured Roseivirgaceae bacterium | reverse complement strand
CAATATTCTGATAGACTAATAGGACTTCATCCTGATCCTCGAGATCATCATATACTTTAAGAGAACGTTGAAAATATATATGAGAGCTGTCATACCTCTGGTTTTCCATATGGACGTTAGCAACCGAGTGTAAAAAATTTGCCAGGTTTCGTTGCTGAGAATTGCTTAGGGGCTGGTGATTAAGCAATACATGGATAGCTTTATGGTTATAATTTAGTGAATGCTCAAATTCATTTTTATCTTCGTTGACGTTGGCTAGTAAATTGTAGCAACGAGCTCTTTTACTAAAATTATCTGTGGAAATGGAAAGAGCTCTCAAACCGTAAATTTCCGCTTTAGCCAGATCTTTTAATGCCCTATAAGTTGCAGCAAGTCTGTAGTATGCATCACCTAGCTCCTGAGAATTTCTGCACCCAGCTTGCATCAAAACATCCACAGCTTTATATAATTGTTTTAGTGCGTTCAAATTTTGATCATTGTACCAAAACATGTCACCCATGGCAATATATTCCCAGGCCACATCAATATGATATTCTCCGTACAATTCTAATCTTATTTCCAATGCTTTATTGTAGGCAGCTAAAGCTTGATCAAACTTTCTACCCCAATCATAGCTACGTCCTATTAGAAAGTATACCTCAGCCAGGTCCACAAGATTGCTATTGAGATGTTCTGAGATTATCTTAAGATTCTGTTCTAGAATCGATACTGCCGTATCTGACTGGTACGCAATTAGGTAATTATCTGCAATCCGATTTCTGGCTTTTAGCAGCCCTTTCCAGTTTTGTTCTTTTTCAAATTTTATGACTGCTTGTTGATAAAAAACTACAGCCCGATCAAACTTCTCAAACCCCCACAAAGAATCCGCCTGCTCGAGATACGGATGCTTATATGAAAGTTCCCAATAGTCAGCACATGGATCAACTGTAATTGTATCAGTCACATATCCATAACCCGAGACTTTAGAAAAGTAGAAAAGAAGCAAAATAATCTGGTACTGCTTCATATAACCAGCATAGGAAAATATAATTTAGGAATTTTTAATTGCTTAACATAATGACTATCAAAGTGAAATAGATATATTAGTCTCCAGTTTTACATAAGCTATATAATGGAGCAATCAGTCAATCCCCGTATTGTCAAATTCACAGTAGGACTGTTCTTATTTTGTCTGATCATTTTCATTTTGATAATTGCCAGAGATTTTCTTACACCTATTGCCTGGGCGCTTCTGATCAGCCTGGCATCGGTGCGGTTTCTGGAAAACATCCAAAAAAAGATAAGAATTAAATGGGGTTTACTAATACTATTACATCTATTAGTACTGCTGTTAACCACATTTGGGGTGCTAACCTTTTTATTTACCGAGGTAAAGCAAATTATCATGAACTCCCCGGAAATGGATGAAAAGATTGCTTTAATCGACCAAAATTTGGGACTCTGGCTGTCACGAATGGGAGTGGATACGGATGAAATGTTTAATCTGAAGTCTCTTTCAACACGGCTTTCAGATTTTTCTCAGTTCTTATTTAAATTTGTGGGTAACGTGGGGAATGTTTTTGGAGATATTGTGTTGACCCTCATTTATTCTTTTTTCTTATTGTTTTATAAGGATATCCTGGGCAGATTTTTGGAAATGAGGCATCATGATGAGGAAAGATTACTAAGGATCCAGAAAATTGCTGATAATTCCCTTTCTATCATAAGTAGTTATCTCAGTGGGACCTTAATCATGACCGTATTGATGGGTATTATGGTCTATGTATTTTTGTTAATACTTGGAATTAAATATGCAATATTTTGGGCGGCGTTTGCAGCTATCCTTAACCTGATTCCCTACATTGGCAATGCCATTGCTTTAGTAGCGCTGGCTGGTTATGCTTTTCTTACCAAGGACGGTCTATGGTATCCTGTTTTGGCGATAGCTGCATTGATATTTTCTAATGCTGTGCAGGAAAATATTTTCAGGCCGCTTATTGTTGGAGACCGTTTAAGTCTCAACGCTTTGACAGTATTCCTATCAGTAATTGTTGGTGGTATGATTTGGGGCGTTTCAGGTATGGTTTTGTTCATTCCTGTTGCCGGAATCATTAAAATTATACTGGAAAGTAAGGAAAGTACCAGGCCGTTCTCGTTATTCTTTGGTGAACCAAGTCACCCTGGGGGGTGAAAATCTTAAATAGCAAAAGACAAGCACCAAATAAGTCAAATCGCATATTCCAGGCTCCAAACTATGTGAAGTTTGGAGTTTGATCTTTGGATATTAATTGAAATTTGGGATTTGGCAGGCTGTAATTTGATTGTTTTTTGAGACTTGGTTCTTGAGATTTGCAGCAAAACGCATAGCGTTTTGCTGTTAGAATGCTTCATTTACTCCAAAGTAAAATCCATTATTACCATCTTTTCCTACACCAATATCCAGCCGTAATAGAGTGTTCTGATCCTTTGTTAACTTAAATCGTATGCCACCGCCTACACTGGGCTTAATATCATCGATAAATTCACCCGGAAGATCGGCCACTTCACCCATTAAGGCAAATCCAGCCACAGTCCAACGGGGGTGGAATTGCAGGCGATATTCCGCCTGTAATACATACTGATGATTATCAATAAATCTTCCTCTGAAATACCCACGTGCCCGTTCGCCACCGCCAAACCAAGCCATGGCTTGGAAAGGGATATCGCCAAAGGTGTTTTCGGAATAAGCTTGTATGGCTAAAATGCTTCGCTCTCCAAGCGGGAGATAGGTCCTTAAATCCAAAATAAACTTATTAAAGTTATAACTAGCCCCCATGATTTCACTGGAAAACCGGGCATTTAATTGCAAAAAATGACCGGATTTGGGGGCCTCAACAATATCCCGACTATCCAGATTAAAGACCACTCCTAAACCACTAACTATAGCCTTGTCCGCTCCAAGTACCTCTCCGGAGTCAAGAATGCCACCCTCCTCAACCAAGGTTACATCATGATTTTCGAATACATATTCAAACCCAAAATTGAGCGAGGGAGGCAGCCTTTTAAGGAAACGAGCCTTAAATTCAAACGAAGTCATATCATAACTTTCTTCATTTTCATCCGGGGTGGAATTGCCAATCCCCCAAAAACTATTGGGAAAGATTCGGTATTTCAGTACCATGTCAAGGAAGTAATCACCTTTGTCGAGGTAAATTTGAGGCTTCGCTTCAAACATGAACTGCTTTTTGGTGGTAAAAATGACGCTAACGAACATGTTGGACAATCGGGCATTATATACGTTGGATTTTCGTAATAAGAACATTTGGGCACCGGCACCAAAACCAAAACCGGTCTCAGGTGTCGAAAAAAGGACTGGCAAGGCTATAATCTTTAAGGCTTTACCTTTGCCCAATGTATCAGACTGATAAATTGCACCTTCATTTTGTTGGGCCAACATACTTAATGTCAGGCCACAGGAGAATAAAAAAAGACAAAATACACGTTTCACTAAAAGAAAAATTCGTCCAGAATTACATTGAAACCAAATGAGAATAACAGATTACTAGTAGTTATATTCGCTTTGTTGCCGCTTATGCCTGGCTCCAATTCTTGTTCCGCATTGGCCCAAACGGTAGTCAGCCCTAATCCCAGGTCAAAAGCAATGTTGTCTCGAAGTACATAGGAATACCCCAACTGAACAAATAGTCCAATACCCCCACCTTTCAATTTTTCCTGTGAGGGCATTCCGTTGATCAAAACCACAGTTTTTTCAATAAATCTGGCGTAACCCGGGGCAATAGAAAAGAAAATAGAACCTTGGGGAATGTTGGAAATATAATAGGACAATATGGGTGCAATCAGTAATGATTCTGATTCAAGGTCCACAAACTGCCTGCTGTTGTCACGTTGCATTTTTACAATTCCACCTAATAGCCAGCGATCCTTAAAGAACTTTCCGGTGGAAAAATCAAATGAGTATTGATTGGTGAAAGCCTGGGTTGAAGCAGTGTCGAATTTTGTGCTGCCCGAGCTGATGCCTCCTGATAATCCGGTGAGCCAGCGACCTTTTCGAAATGGAGTGGTCACGCTGTCCTCAATATTGTTTTGGGAATAAGCAGGAATGGTACTAAGAGTGATAGCCACTAAAAATAGAACACTGATTCTCAACAATCTGGTAGACTTGAAGTAGGAACGTGGCATTTCGTGAATATATCGATTTGGTAGGTTAATTGCCAATAACTGTTGATGGCCTACCTTTAATTAGATTTTTATTTTATTTCATTTGTTACCCAATTACTTATGACTCGCCCAATATTGTGGGGCTGGTCTTCTTGAATGTAGTGCTTGCCTTTTCCTATATAGACCGTGGTTATATGTTTAATTTCTTGTTCGATTTGGATTACATCTTTCTTTTTAATGATCATCCCGGGTTTGGCATAGGTTAGAAGCATAGGAATATCTGTTTCTTGCAACCATTTGGCATACCAGGAGATTATAGTATGGTTCTCTCGGGAAAGCCAGCTGTTGTTGATCTCAAAAATTACGAACGTGAGTTGTCTAGTTCAGTTTTTAAGATAACTCCACTTTCCGGCCTTCATTTCTTTGTGAGAAGTAAGCCATGATCGCAGTAATGGTAACAATTGCCACCACCCAATACAAAAACAAGGGAATTGGCAGCGGATCACCTTTGGCATAGGAATGCAAGCCGGCCAGGTAATAATTGACACCAAAGGAGGTCATGATAATGGAGGAGAATGCCACCACGCTTACCAGGTTGAAGGTATAGGGGTTTCTTAATCCCGGAACCAGTCTGATGTGTAGTACGGCGGCATAAATGATGACAGAGATAAGTGCCCAAGTTTCCTTGGGATCCCAGCCCCAGTAGCGCCCCCAGGATTCATTGGCCCAAACCCCGCCTAGGAAGGTACCGATGGCCAGTAAAAATACCCCTATGGTCATGGACATTTCATTAAGGTAAGTCAGTTCCTTAATAGACCGCTCCAGTCGCTCTGTTTGCTTCCACCGT
>CAZAWQ010000138.1:0-1906 GCA_964488585.1 uncultured Roseivirgaceae bacterium | reverse complement strand
TTTACTGGCTTATCCCAGAGCTTGGATAATCTAGGTTATGACAAGATCGGCAAGTTTGAAAACCAAAGGGCCCGTGTAAAACTGAATGGTTTGTGGGGTATTATTGATTGGGATGGAGAAGAGATTATCGCTCCGAAATATGAAAGCATAGGCGAATTTAAAAATGATCGGGCTCGGGTGATGGTAAATAAACACTGGGGAATGGTTGACTGGAATGGAAAGGAAATCATACCACCGGTATACGATAAGTTAGGCTATTTTAAAGATGAACGGGCCAAGGTATTATTGGATGGTAAATGGGGTATTATCAGCTGGGATGGAGGTGAGATTGTCCCTGCTAAATATGAGAAGATCGAAGAGTTCAATGAGGGGCGCGCCCTGGTAAAAGCAGATAGCTTATGGGGTATTATAGATACCAATGGAAAAGAAATTGTCACTCCTAAATATGATAAGATCAAAAGTTTTGACAATGATCGTGCTAAGGTGTCATTAAATGGACGCTGGGGCATTATCGATAAACAGGGACAGGAAATAGTGAGTGTAAATTAAAAACAAGATTTATAAAACATATTTCTTATACTTTGATAGTAAGTTTAGCTGATGGATGTACGGCTACCAATTGACGGGATTGGGACATGGTATTTTCAACTTACGAAAAATTCTGTCAAGGTCATCAAATAGAAAATGGTGACCGGCCGCTATTGGCCGTTAGCTGCCGGTCATTAAGTATTTGTCGCTTTTGATTCTCTTTGGCTTCTATACGGGCTAAAGGTGGCATCAGAGTCTGCAAAGGAATGGACTCGAACCAGCGATTCACAGATTTTCAGTCCGATGTCTACCATCTGAGCAACACCACTAGCCGCTTCTAGGGTTGTAACAACTCTATCTACCTATTGTGGACTCACTATTGTGAATTTTGGCTATCTTGTTAATACACTTCACCTCATATCATGGAACAATTAGAATATTTGCTCTCTGTTAATCGCGACTATATCGTCTTTGGTTTAGTTGTAGTTATATTTTCAGTCGAGCAAATTCTTGCTCAATCTAAGTTCAATCACCGGCCTAAGCATTTATTTAATAATGCCTTATTTAAGGTATTGTTTATCGCCATTAATCTGGTTTATGCTTCGGGTTTCATATTTTGTATTCGATGGTTGAACAGTCATGAAATCGGGCTTTTTTACCTTGTAGAAGTACCTTTCTGGGCAAGACTCATTCTTGGAGTAGCACTATTCGATCTTGTTTTTTACTGGTTCCACCGGATGAGCCATAAAGTACCTTTCATATGGCGTTTTCACCGGGTACATCATAGCGATAGCAGTATGGACGTGTCTACGGCTTTTCGTGAACATCCTATTGAAGCATTTCTATGGTTTAATGTATCGAGAATTTTGGCTGCTGCGATTTTCGGACTCGATATCATTAACCTTGGATTTATGGGATTAGTATCCACTCCAATCTTTTTTCTTGTACATTCCAATATTAAATATCCATCCTGGCTAGACCACACTTTAGGATTGGTAATCCTTACTCCAAATCAGCACCGGGTTCATCATGAGATAGACAAGAACTATACGGATTCCAATTATTCGGATGTTTGCATATTTTGGGACAGGCTATTTGGAACTTACCGTTACAAACCGGTTGAGGAAATCACTTTTGGGCTTAAAGAATTTGATAATCCCGAAAAGGAGTCCTTCTGGTATTTAATGAAAAGTCCTTTCATTAATTTAAAATGAACTCCATTGACCTCTTGCGTCCCCTGTAAGTCCACTCAAGAATCAAAAGCTGAAAATCTCTGTAAAACCACGAACGCCCAACTCATGACCAGGGCATTACTTGACCGGCCGCTTTTGGGCCGAAAGCAGCCATTCAGAAATCTTTGATTATCAGCAGGTAGGTA
>CAZAWQ010000137.1:0-5673 GCA_964488585.1 uncultured Roseivirgaceae bacterium | reverse complement strand
AGTCAGGACCTCAAAAAAAATGTGATTTAACTGATTGCCAGATAAAATTATTGCAGTAATTTCCAAAACATAGTACTTTTATATCAGTTTACTATTAAATAACCGGAGTTTATCGAATGTTAATTGAACCAGGCAAGTTATTAGCTGCTATCGACAGTCCGCGAGATCTTAAGAACCTAAAGCAGGAGCAACTTGTACAATTAACTCAGGAGCTCAGGCAGTTTATAGTAGACATGGTATCGGTCTACGGCGGACATTTTGGGGCTAGCCTTGGGGTTGTTGAATTAACGGTAGCCCTTCACTATGTGTTCAATACTCCAGAAGACCAGTTAGTATGGGATGTTGGTCATCAGGCTTATGGTCATAAGATCCTGACTGGACGAAAAGATGTATTTCATACCAACCGGGTTTATGGAGGTATATCAGGATTTCCCAAAAGAAATGAAAGTAATTATGACACATTTGGCGTGGGTCACAGTTCTACCTCCATTTCCGCGGCACTTGGCATGGCATGGGCATCAGAATATCTTAATATCAAAGATAAGCAACATATAGCGGTTATTGGTGATGGGGCCATGACTGCAGGATTGGCATTCGAGGCCATGAATCATGCTGGTGTCTCAAATTGCAACTTGCTTATTATTCTAAACGATAATTGCATGTCAATTGACCCGAATGTAGGGGCATTGAAAAACTACCTGACTGATATCACTACTTCTCACACCTATAATAAAGTGAAGGATGAATTGTGGCATGCGCTGGGTAAGCTAAGCAAATTTGGGTCTTCAGCCCGAGAAGTAGTGTCAAAAGTAGAAAATGGGCTAAAATCCGTACTACTGAAACAGAGCAACCTATTTGAATCTCTCAACCTTCGCTACTTCGGCCCGATAGATGGACACGACGTAGACCACTTGGTACATGTGCTTAAAGATCTTCAACGTATTCCGGGACCCAAAATCTTACATTGTATAACAGTCAAAGGCAAAGGATTCCCAATAGCCGAGGAGAACCAAACCAAATGGCACGCCCCGGGAACCTTTGATAAAGTCACTGGAAAGATCTACAAAAAAGTACACGATGTACCGCAACCACCAAAATATCAGCAGGTTTTTGGTCATACTATGGTTGAACTGGCTGAAAAGAACAGTAAGATTATGGGTATCACTCCAGCTATGCCCTCGGGTTCGTCACTGAACATCATGATGGAGGCCATGCCAGACCGTGCCATTGATGTAGGTATAGCAGAACAACATGCGGTTACTTTCAGTGCTGGCTTAGCCACACAAGGTATTATACCCTATTGTAATATATATAGTACGTTTATGCAACGGGCCTACGATCAGGTGATCCATGATGTCTGCATACAGAACCTTCGAGTGAATTTCTGTCTTGACCGTGCGGGTTTTGCCGGATCAGACGGACCGACACATCACGGTGCATATGATCTGGCCTATATGCGATGTCTGCCTAATATGATCGTATCGGCCCCAATGAACGAGTCCGAACTTAGGAATCTTATGTACACTGCTCAATTACCCAGGGAAGGAAAAGCGTTTACTATTAGATATCCCCGGGGGCCGGGAGTCATGCCTGAATGGAGAACACCGATGAGGGAAATTGCAATCGGTACCGGTAGAATGATTCTGGATGGAGAGGAGTTGGCTATTTTAACTATCGGCCATATTGGTAATTACGCAGTTAAGGCCTGTCAGAAACTTCAAGAACATCATTTGTATCCGGCCCATTTCGATATGCGATTTGTAAAGCCGCTTGATAAAGAATTACTGCACCGGATTTTTTCCAAATTCCCCAAAGTACTCACTGTAGAAGATGGTTGTCTTTTAGGCGGGTTCGGTAGCGCCATATTGGAATTTATGGTGGACCATGGCTATAACTGCGCAGTGCAAAGATTGGGCATTCCAGACCAAATAATCGAACATGGTCAGCAGATCGAACTACATGAAGAATGTGGCTTTGACCCAGAGGCTATTACCAGTGCCGCTATGGAAATGATGGTCGATCGTACAGCTAAATCCCTGAGGTAAAATTCACTCCCTTTTATACCCATGTAATTTTTGAGGAAAATATTACTTTTCTTCCCTGCCAAATAGTGTTAAATCGTATTCAGAAAGTATTACAACCTGTTTAATTTTTGAAAATTTGCCTGCTTTAAATACTTAAGATCATGTTACTGTACGAAAATATTGAAAGTATTGCTGTTTGGAATCAATGGGCTTCATTGACTTCATATGGAGTTTTTAGTCTTGGCCTTGGAATTCTAACCTATTATTGGGTCAGATTACTGCTTAGTAAGGGATCTAAATCCAAGTACGATTTCCGAAATTTGCATGAGATCAAATTACTTTTTTATGCCAGTGTATTTTCGATCACTGGAATTGCCGTTTATCTGACCACTCTTTCTGCTCAACCTACGGTTGTTTGGTTCATTGTCAGCTTGTTCGTGGCCATTATGATGTCAATATTAGCAATTTCCGTGATCCACAATTTGTTGAATTTCTACTATCCTACATTCTTGGAGAAAAAGCTGCAACAATTAAGGTACAAACCAAGGATTTCTCCTAAATCGGGAAAACCAATGAAGTTATTGAGTGAGGAGGAAGAAGATGTCCATCTTGACGACGGGATGCAAGCTGAGGAAAACATTTTTTCCATTGACTATGATGTTTGGGTAGATGAAGAAAACGGTTATACCCAAATTGAAAAATACGCCGGTCACTTACATGCTATAGAGTGTCCTGAGTGTAGCTACCAAACTTTGAAAGTTGTTAAGGAAGAACTGTTGGAGACTCCTACAGAGAATGACCCGGGCCAGCTGTTAAAATATCAAAACTGCACCTATTGTGGTCACAAGGTTAAAAAAGCATTCAAGGTTGCTCCGCTATCGAAAATCTCCGAAATTTCCGATGAGGCCACAGTAGTGGTATCGTAAAAGAATAAATTGTGTTGTATCAGGTGAACCCCGTCCATTTGGCGGGGTTTTTTATTTGTTTGGAAAACACCCTGGACTTTAAAATTACAATCAAAGCTCCGAAAGCACCGGTTGATTTGACATAAGTTGCTGGTATTGCTTAGCCCTGTATAATATTTCTTCAACATAATGAACCGGTTCCCTACCCCTGCAATAACCTGAGGAGACCACGGGATCGTTGTAGAACTCCGGTTCAGACTTCTTTAATAAATAGAAAGCTACATTATCATCCCAAATGGTTGAATTCTTTCCATATTTATTACTTAATTTTCTGGCGTCCAGGACATGGCCCTGACCCACATTGTAGGAGCCCAAAATAAACTTGACACGCTCTTCATCATCTGGTACTTTTGACTGCCAGAATTCATCCAACCATTTTAAATATTTTACTCCTGCCGTAATACCTTGTTGGGGGTCTTCCGGGTCACTAGCACCGAATTGCTTGGCTGTTGCCGGCATGAGTTGCATTAAGCCCTTAGCGCCTACCCAACTACCTGCCTTTGGATTAAATTTCGACTCTTGAAAAATTAAAGCGGCCAGTAACTCCCAGCTCCAACCCAATTCAAGGGCACCTTTTCTAATCAAGCTATCATAAGGACTTAGCTGGTGACCCACTAATGTTGAGTAATCGCTGTGTACCCGTCTAAGTGAGGCCTTGGAACTTTCAAAATACCGGTCGTAAATAGTATAAAAAGGTACCTCTTTTTTCATCTTAGCCAGCCATAAGTTAGTAGTTTGAAGCAATTGAGTGCTATTATTACGCATGCCCCATGCGATTCTTTGTGAAAAGCTTATGGGAGTTTCTATATCCAGGTTTTTATGATAGGTAGCATTCAACTTGGCCACATTCTCATCTGCAACCGTAAATTTAATGTCCCCTTCAGCAACTCTATGTATTAGCTTTTCCACTTCTACATTGCCTGACTCTTCCACAATGTCTACATCACCTCCCATCTCCTCGGACAGATTTTGTAGACGACTTACAAAACTTGAGCTTTTTCGAACGTGCACTTCTTCACCTATCAGCTCAATTTGGTCCCGAATCATCAATTTCTCGATCTCGTGCAATTTCATTTGACGCCAGTTGTCCGGTTTTTTCTGGACCAGAACCTGGCGAGATAAGGTTAGGTGGTCTGTAAAAGAGATTATCTCAGCTCTTTTTTTGGTGACAGTCAAATTATACGCTATTATATCTCCTTCTCCGTTATTCAGCTTGATCATTGCGTCATCGATCTCAGATGTGATAATCAATTTGAGCTCAACACCAAGATCTTCCGCTAACAGAGTCAGTAGTTCGTACTCATATCCCATGGGCTGACCCTTGTAAATGAAATAGCTGGTGGTACTGTTATCTACCACGGCAATCAGCGAGCCACGTTCCTTAATCTTGTCCAAGTCAAACTCCACTGGTGGTAATTGAGTCAATTCATCAGGCTCGGCGTCTGCTTCCTGCTGGCTCTTCATACAAGCTGTAAGGAACAGAGTTATGCAGAAAATAAAGCTGACAAATTTCAGGTTCAATGCTTCTGACATAGATCTTTTAGTTTGGTGCCGAATAATATACGAAATATTAACGAATTACGGGCCAGAGCAGGAGCATACAGAGTGATTAAGGTGGGAGAATGATAACCTGAAACATGCAACCTGTAACAAAACTAGAATGTATATCGCAATCCAAGCCGGGCACTCCAACGGGCACTGTTTACCCCTGATTGGATAATACTCCATGGATCACCTGGATCCGAGAAAGAGTAGGTTGGTGTATTAGATCCTGGTAAGAATCCCACGAAGTTGATCAACTGAAAGTTTTGGTTGTCACTTATCTCATGTCGGCGACCCCAGTCCTTATTCAAGAAATTAGTAAAGTTGAAGATATCAATGGAAATCTCCAATGAATGTCTTCTACCACCGGTATTGATGAAAAACTCCTGGGCTGCCCTGAAGTCCAGAATGTTTTCAAATGGCATACGGCCCCCATTTCTCTTGGCGTATTGGCCTCGGCGCTCACTCAGGTAATCATCGCCATTTATGAAAGTATCCAATGCCGCCCACTGGGCCATGGCGTCTGCTTCTGACACCTCTGCAACCATTAAGCCACCCATGCCATCATCTACTAGTTCTCCAAAAATAATTTCACCTGAGTTTGCTGGTACGTATATCAAATTGCGCGCTTCATCCAAGTTGGGGTCATCATTGGTTAATAAACCACCGTCATCATTATATACATAGCTGAAAGACAATCCAGATTGACCATTGTAGAACATTGAAACTGAAGTGGCAAAGTTATTAGCATATTCCCAGCGTTTGGAAAGGAACCCTACAATTCTGGATCCAGTAGCATATTGTGAACGCTGTAACCCTGAAGGATTGTTTCTTCCGGTCACGCTATGATACTCATTCCATTGATTGGCATTGATGAATATTGTACCATCAAATAGAGACTCCGCATGTGTATAGGAGTAAGCTATGCTGCCGGTAAATCCATTTTGTAGCGGTTTCTGTATTTGAGCAGTAAAACTGAAGGTATTTCCCTTGTTGGTGTTATCTGCCAATGTTATATAGTTATATGTTGGGTCCAAAAATGTCGGATCGAATATTGGGCGATTATCCGGAGTGCCGGTTAAAGTGCCTATGGGGTTGAACGGTTTATTAACCATGGTATAATTAATGTCATTTACCTTTTT
>CAZAWQ010000136.1:0-10273 GCA_964488585.1 uncultured Roseivirgaceae bacterium | reverse complement strand
GGTGCTGTTTCTGTACACCTTACCTGCGGCATATGGGGAACCCTGGCCGTTGGAATATTCAGCGCTCAGCATTCATTTTTTACTCAATTGACCGGTGTACTGGCCATAGGAGCTATGGCATTCTTTTCGGCCCTGACCATTTTTAAGGTAATGGATTTGATTGGCGGTATCCGGGTCAGTGAACAACACGAAACCGAAGGTCTTGACAGCCACGAACATGGCATCCGGGGTTATACCATCATTTTAGAATAAAAAAAAAAGAAAATATGAAAAAGACGATTTTATTATCAACATGGATGCTAATTGCATCATTCGCGGGGTTTGCTCAGGATGCCGAAAATCCACTAGTGATTTCCGGAAGTGTCGACACCTATTATAAATATCAGTTTTCACAAGTAACCGGAGCCACAAGTTTTGCGCAAGACGTGAATTCATTCTCGATTGGCATGGCCAATATTATTTTATCCAAAGAGGTGGGAAAGGCTTCCTTTGTGGCTGATATAGCTTTCGGTCCAAGAGCCAATGCCAGCGCTCCGGGTGCCATTCAAAATCTTTATATCTCTTATGCTCTATCCGATAAAATTTCGGTCACCGGAGGATTCATGGGAACTTTTGTTGGCTATGAAGTGATTTCACCAACTGGCAATTTCAACTATTCCACTTCTTATTTGTTCTCTACAGGACCATTTCAGAATGGTGGCCTCAAATTTGATTTTGCCATTTCTGATAAATTTGGATTTATGGTGGGCGTATTTAATGAGTTTGATTCTTATACCAATAGCAGTGGAGGGTTGGATTTTGGTGCCCAAATCTATGTATCGCCGGTTGAAGGACTTGACGCATACATTAACTTTGTAACCAGTAATGATTCGGGTACGGAAATTGATTTAACCGCGACGTATCAGGTTACTGACCAGTTAATGTTTGGGCTGAACACTGCCAAACGTACTACCGGTGAGCTCTTTGATGAAGAAGCAGGTGCTGGTTTGAATTTTAATGGAGTAGCATTGTATGCTAACTATGCTTTCAGCGACAGCTTTGCGCTGGGTGTAAGAGGGGAATCGTACAAAGATGAAGATGGCGGAATATTATCAGATGTATCCAGTAGGGTAAATGCCTTTACAATTTCAGCAAATATTGGGTCTGGTCCATTGAAACTAATCCCTGAAATTCGATTTGACAAAGCAGATGAGGACATCTTCATGGATGGTGATGATCCTACTGACTCTTTCGCACAATTCTTAGTTGCTGCAGTATTTGCCTTCTAAGTATCAATAACAAGGGGGCCCGTCCTAGGCGGGACCCCACTAATATTTTTACTGCCATGAGAAAAATGATGTTATACCTATCACTAGTAATTACCGGATTGACCGTTATTGGTCAAAGTAATCAGCTACCTTCTTTGAACGAGTTGGGACAAATCACTTATAGCGAGGTGGTTCAGGTGGAAGAGACTAGTAAAGAATTTCTATTCACCAGTGCCTGGAACTACCTGCAATCATTAGTAGACAATCATAAAATTCTTAAAAAAGGCCCTTACATCAACGAAGACAGCACAGAAGTTTATCTACCTCTGGCCTACACGGTATATCGTGACTTTCCGGTCCATTCCCCTCATGGCGTGATCAGATACCAATTAACTGTTTCTGTTAAAGACGGTCGATACCGATATATGGCCACTGATTTTGTTTTCCACTACTTGGAAAGAAACAGATACGGGAAGTTTGTAGAAGTAAAGGGGAAATCAAAGCCGCTGGAAGAACCCTTTTACAAGGGTAGTCAAAAGCTGTGGGACCAGCACAAACAACATACAGGCGAAAAGGTCCGCACCCTGACAGCGGGTTTGCATGCAGAGATGTTCTTACCTCCTGAAAGTCTTGAAGAAGAGATTGTGAAGGTTGATGAAGATTGGTAACGGCCCTTGGGAACATTTGAACGCCGAACATTTGAACGCTGAACACCGAACGTGCTGTGGCTGGTTGGCTCTGAACCAAGGATAGGCAGGAGTCAAACATGCAGGTTAGATACCCCTCAAGCTATAAAATTCTTAATAAAAAATAAAGGAGGCGTTTTTGCCTCCTTCACTATTCGGTTTGATCACAATCTACTAGTTTGCATTTTTTGTGCTCAAATCTACTAACAATAATTAACCATTAACCTGTGCAAAATTAAGCATATCCAATCCCGAATAAAAGCTTCGTTTCAGGTATTCTAAAAAAAATACAATCTGCTTATTTTCCCTTATAAATATTTAGAATTTCATAAATTCCGACCAATAGTTGGCAGCGATATTGAAAATATCAAAATGGTATTAGGACGCTCAAAGGGTCAAAAAGGCTAATTTGCTAGAAGATAGTCTTTAAATTCATCGAATGAAGAGGACAAGGATATGGAATGCTTTTTCTGGTTGAGCACTTCACTTAATCTATCTGGAATAACTATTGGTTCAGATACCAGCGGCTCTACTACATTCAGGAATTTTGCTGGATGTGCTGTGCCCAGAAAGACACCAACCGAAGTAGGGTCAACCTTATAATATTCCTGTAAACCAAGATATCCGACTGCTCCGTGGGGATCCATGATATACCCCGTCTTTTGGTATACATGAGAAATAACACTCTTGGTATTTTCATCGCCGAAAGTATATCCAAGCACATGCTTGCTCAATTCCTTTAGGTCATGGTTATAAAGATCAACAATACGGGCAAAATTACTGGGGTTTCCAACGTCCATAGCATTGCTAATAGTGGCCACCGATGGTTTCGGTTGGAACTCTCCGGACAACAGATAGTCAAAAAATATCTTATTTTCGTTATTCGCGGCAACAAATCGATGAATCGGCAAGCCCATTCTTTTGGCTAACAATCCCCCCATTAGATTTCCGAAGTTCCCACTGGGCACAGAACAAACGATAGGTGTGTTTAAATGTTTTAATTTGGCATATGCATGAAAGTAATAAAATGACTGCGGGATCAACCTTGCTATATTGATGGAATTGGCAGAAGTTAGATGTCTATGACTTTTGAGGTCCTGGTCCAGGAAGGCTGCTTTTACCAATCTTTGACAATCGTCAAAAGTACCATCTATTTCCAAAGCGGTAATGTTTCCGCCCATAGTGGTTAACTGTTTTTCCTGAATTTCGCTAACTTTTCCTGAAGGGTACAGGATAACCACATCAATACCTGGAGCCTGGAAGAAACCCTGGGCTACTGCACTTCCGGTGTCCCCGGAGGTAGCCACAAGGATACATGGTTTAACATCTGACCCACGCAACAAATGGGCCATCAACCGAGCCATAAACCGGGCACCAAAGTCTTTGAACGCCAGAGTAGGGCCATGAAATAGTTCCAGGCAGAAGGTTTTTTGAGTAACCTGCACTAAAGGTATTTCAAAGGAGAAAACATCCTGTACAATTTCCTGTAAAGAGCTGGTGTCCAAATCATCTTCTAACAATGAACAAGCCACTTCATAAGCAATTTCCGTAAAGCTCAGGTTCTGAATATTACTAAAGAAAGAATCCGGTAGTACTGGGATAAAATCCGGCATGAATAAGCCATTATCTGGTGGAAGGCCTTGCAATATCGCTTCTTTAAGGCTGTAGCGGGTGACCGGATCGTTGGTACTATAGAGTTTCATATCAGGATATAATCAAAGGCCCTTGCTGATTTACCAAGGAAATAAACCGGTCGCTAGAAATCTTCAGCGCTTGGAAACACGCATCCATTGCTTCTCCTACTTGGATGGCAATATCCTGGCAACGGCTAAGAGCAAAGATACTTGGTCCGGAACCTGAGATTCCACATCCGAGGGCCCCGGCCTCTAAGGCCGCAGCTTTGACCTGATCAAAGCCTGGAATAAGCATGGAGCGAACTGGTTCGATAATTACATCCTCCATTGACCTGCCTATTAGTGAATAGTCTTCTTTTATCAACCCTGTCACCAAACCAGCTACGTTACCCCATTGTTGAACTGCATCTTTTAACAGGATGCTCTTCTTTATTATGCTTCTGGCATCTTTGGTGGCTATTTCTATTTGCGGGTGGATTATGGTGGCGTAAAGATCTTTAGGGGAATCAATTTTTATCACGTCCAAAGGATTATAGCTCCGTATTAGCACAAACCCACCCAACAGTGCCGGCGCCACGTTATCTGCATGGGCTTCCCCACAAGCCATGGCTTCCCCCTGCATAGCAAAAGGCAGCAGGTCTGATACCTTCAAGGGGCTATCAAGTAAAACGTTTAATCCAAAAATTCCTGCCACGGCACTGGCAGCGCTGGAACCCAATCCACTTCCTAATGGCATTTTCTTGTGCAGGTAAATGTCTACTCCAGGTTGAATGTCCAGATGATCAATAAAAGATTTTATAGCTACTGAAACAGTGTTTCGTTCTACTTCTTTTGGCAGTAATCCCCCATCTCCTTTAATTTCCTTGATCTTGATTCCTGGTGAATCTGTAAGCTTGATCAATACCTCATCCCCGGGTTCGTGTACGGCAAACCCCAAAATATCATAGCCGCAGGTGACGTTGGCCACAGTTGCGGGAGCAAAGACTTTTATACTCTTCATAGGTTATCCTACTAAAAAGTCACTTACTTCAATTAAATCCGCGAACACACCGGCTGCAGTTACCTCAGCTCCTGCCCCTGGACCCCTTATTAACAATGGTTTTTCCTGGTAGCGGTCGGAACTAAATGCAATGATGTTGTCACTTCCCGAAAGTGAGTAGAAGAGATGATCAATTCCTACAGGTTTAAGGCTTATACTGGCGGAGCCGTTCTGTAATGTTGCTACATATCTCAGCACCTTACCCTGTTCGTCCGCTTCCTGGATCTTGTCTGCCATCACCGGATCTTGACTTTCTAGCACCTCAAAGAACTCATCCACGGAAGAAGCTTCAAAACAGACTGGTGCCAGCAGTGGCTCAATCTTAATATCATCCAGTTCCAAGGATAAACCCACTTCCCGTGCTAAGATCAGGATCTTTCGGGCCACGTCCATACCATTGAGGTCATCGCGGGGGTCCGGTTCGGTAAACCCTTTTTCCTGGGCCTCTCGAACAATCTCACTAAATTTCTTAGAACCGTTAAAACTATTGAATATATAGCTGATGGTTCCGGAAAGCACTCCTTCAATACGGGTAATTCTATCGCCACTGAGCACTAAATCGTTTAATGACTTGATAACTGGCAAACCCGCTCCTACATTGGTCTCGTAGAGGTATTTTACTCGTTTCCGGAAAGCAGTTTGTTTTAAACCAGTGTACTGCTGCATGGACTGTGAGTTTGCCACCTTGTTGGGAGTGACTATCGAAATACTTGATTTCAACACCTGTTGGTATACCGTTGGCACTTCCGATCCGGCAGTATTGTCGACAAACACACTATTTGGAAGGTTCAAATCTTTCATCTGTTGTACAAAAACACTCAGTTCAGCGTCTGTACCATTACTTTCCAAGGTTTCCTTCCAGTCCTCAATTGAAATTCCATTGGGATCAATCAACATTTTACGGGTGTTTGATACCCCTATCAGTCTGATTTCCAGCAACCTTTGGTGATAAAAGAACTCGAATTGTTTTTGGATCTGCTGCAATAGTGTTCTGCCGATAAGACCAGTTCCCACCATAAACAAATTAAGAAGTCTTCGGTTTGAAAGAAAGAAAGCTCCATGCAGTACTTTCAAAGCTTTTGACAAGTTGCGTTCTTCTATTACTACCGAAACATTCAATTCTGAAGAACCCTGGGCGATAGCCACCACGTTAATTCCATTCTTTCCAAGCGCGCCAAATAATTTGTCAGCTATCCCCGGGGTCTTCCGCATGTTCTCCCCGATAATGGCAATAATAGAATGATTCTGTTCAATTAATATCGGGTCAAGCAGCCCGGATTTTAGTTCAAATCCAAATTCTTCGTCCAAAACTGACTTGGCGATATCTGATTGTTCCGGGTTAATGGCAAAACAAATAGAGTGCTCTGAGCTGGCTTGGGTGATTAAAATAATATTGACTTTGTTTCTTCCCAAAGCCCCGAATAATCTGCTAGCAATTCCGGGAACACCTACCATCCCACTTCCCTGTACATTAACTAATGCCACAAACTGAATGGAGCTTATCCCCTTTATAGGCATATCAGGAGTGTGGGCCTCTTTGCTGATTACAGTGCCTTCAAAGCTTGTATTGAAGGTATTTCTAATTTTCAAAGGTATGCTTTTTGCAAAGACCGGCTGCAAAGTTGGTGGATAGATAACTCTGGCACCAAAGTGGGTCAATTCCATAGCCTCCACATATGAAAGCGCAGGCAAAGAAAAAGCCCTGGATACCAGGTTAGGGTCGGCAGTCATCACCCCGTCTACATCCGTCCATATTTCAATTTCGCTGGCATCCAATGCGGCGGCCAAAATTGCAGCGGTATAATCCGAACCTCCTCTCCCCAGAGTAGTTGTTTGGCCCAAATCATTGGCGGCAATAAATCCGGTCACAACCGGTAAACCTTGCCGGTCATCAAAATACTGAACAATATTCTCGTTGCTCTTTTTAAAGTTTACCGAAGCCGCTCCAAACTGCGCATCAGTCTGTATCAACTCCCGACTGTCTACATAGATAGAAGGAAGACCCAGATGTTTTAAATAATTATGAATGGTATAGGCAGACAGCCGCTCACCAAAACTCAAAACAAGGTCTTTACTGCGAGCAGACAGTTCCTTCAAGAGTGTAACCCCGTGAATGACCTCTTCCAGTTCATTGATCACTCGTTTGATGTGCGCCAGCACCTGGCTTTGATCTTTTATCGGCAACAGCTCCTTTACGGTTTGAAAATGCCGGTCCTGGATGGTAACAATACCCTGGTTTATCTGATCTACATCACCTTCGACCGCCCACGATCCTATGTCTTGCAATAAATTTGTAATTCCATTTTGTGCTGAAACCACTACTATAACACGCACCTTAGAATCTTGGTACTGTTTAAGGATATTGCCTACCTGTTTTATACTATCAGTGGATCCAACAGAAGTACCACCAAACTTTAAAACCTTCATGCCAAATTTTACAGGAATAAAAAATCTAAATTATTGAATTTATTTAAGGGAGATAGGTTTGTCCCATGAGGAATTTATCACACTCCCTGGCTGCCGTACGACCTTCATTAATAGCCCATACCACCAAACTCTGACCCCTTCGGGCATCGCCGGCGGCAAATACTTTTTCAACGTTGGTAGTAAATTTTCCATAGGGAGCGTTTATGTTACTTCTTTGGTTGGTTTCAACACCCAAAGCTTCCAATAATTGTGATTCAGGTCCCAAATATCCCATAGCCAATAGCACCAGGTCCGCCGGCAGCACCTTCTCAGTCCCAGGAACCTCCATCGGTACATATCGTCCTTCTTGATTTTTTTCCCATTTGATGGTCACCAAATGGATATGCTTCACATTACCCTGATCATCTCCAGTGAATTTTTTGGTCATGCTGCAATAACGGCGAGGGTCATCTCCAAATTTCGCTTTAGCTTCTTGCTGCCCATAATCCAGAAGGTAAACCTTTGGCCATTCAGGCCAGGGATTGTTGTCAGCCCTTTCCACAGGCGGCTCATCCAGTATCTCTAGTTGGTTCAGGCTTTCGCAACCATGTCGCAAAGATGTAGCTACGCAATCTGTACCAGTATCACCTCCACCAATTACCACCACATGCTTGTTTTTGGCGCTGATATAATTCCCATCCTCCAATCCGCTGTCCAACAGGCTTTTGGTATTGGTCCTCAAGAAATCCATAGCAAATCCTATTCCCCTCAGGTGTCGACCTCCGACGGGTAAATCTCTGGGTTTAGTGGCACCCATACATAAAACTACGGCATCAAAATCGTTCATTAAGTCTGCTGCCGAAAATTTTTTTCCTACCTCAACATTGGTTTTAAACTGTATGCCTTCCTCTTCCATTATCCGTACTCTTCGCTCCACCACCTTTTCTTTGTCCAGCTTCATATTTGGGATTCCATACATAAGCAGTCCCCCAACCCGGTCGTCCCGTTCAAAAACTGTAACCTTATGTCCTGCCTTATTCAACTGGTCTGCACATGCCATCCCCGCAGGCCCGGAGCCTACCACTGCTACTTCTTTACCTGTCCGGTGTGTTGGTGGCTGTGGCTTGATCCATCCCTCTCTAAAAGCTTTTTCAATGATGGCATATTCAATGTTTTTAATGGTGACAGGAGGCTCATTAATTCCCAAAACGCAAGACCCTTCACAGGGTGCTGGGCAAACTCTGCCAGTAAATTCCGGGAAATTGTTGGTCTTTAAAAGTAACTGTAACGCTTCCTCCCATTTCCCCTGGTAAACCATGTCATTCCAATCAGGAATGAGGTTATTGATCGGACATCCGGCAGCCATCCCTGAAATAAGCGTACCGGTATGACAAAAAGGTACACCACAATTCATGCAACGGGCCCCCTGTTCCTTTAGTTTCCCCTCCTTCATTCCCAGATGGAACTCATTCCAGTCATTCAATCGCTCTTCTGGTGAACGATCCAGTGGAATTGTCCTTTCATACTCTAAAAACCCTGTGACTTTTCCCATCTAAATCAACTAGCTTGTTCCAATTGTTTTCTCTCTTGTAGAACCCTTTTATAGTCTCTGGGCATTACCTTGACAAAGTGACTGCTAACCTGTTCCCACTTACTTAATAACTCTTCAGCCACCTCACTACCAGTAAACTTAAAATGCTTCCTAATCAGGTCTTTCACCAAGTCAAAGTCGTCATATGAAAAAGGATCAAGATCAACCATTTCCTGATTACAGAATCTTTCAAACTGGCCCTTTGGATCATACACATAGGCTGTACCTCCACTCATACCAGCGGCAAAATTTCTTCCTGTACTTCCCAGTACCAATACCGTCCCTCCGGTCATATATTCACATCCGTGGTCTCCAACGGCCTCAACTACCGCCGTGACACCTGAGTTTCTAACACAGAATCGTTCCCCAGCCTGTCCACGGATATATGCCTCACCAGAGGTAGCTCCGTAGAAAGCAACATTTCCTATAATCATGTGCTCATGTGACCGATAAGTGGATTCCTTATGAGGATAAATGATCAAATGAGCTCCTGACAGTCCTTTCCCGAAATAATCATTTGCTTCTCCTTCTAATTCAAATCTGACTCCGGGTGCTGCGAAAGCGCCAAAACTCTGTCCCGCAGAACCTTTGAAATTAAAATGAAGCGTTCCCTCTGGAAGTCCGTTTGCACCATATTTCTTGGAGATCTCATTGCTTAGTAAGGTTCCCACTGCCCTGTCTGTATTGATTATATCAAATGATCCCTTATAAGCCGTACCGTATTCCAGAGTGCGGTGAGCCGCTTTCAAAAGGATCCAATCAAGAATATCGTCCATTTCGTGATCCTGAGAGATCTGTTGGAACAATCCGGCTTCCGCACCAGATTGCTCTTGAAATAGTATCGGGCTCAAGTCCAGGGTTTTGAGTTTTGGATCCGTAATGTCGTCTCGTACTGCTAATGCGTTCACCTGACCAACCATTTCATTGACTGTCCTGAATCCCAGCAATGCCATGATCTCTCGCAGGTCTTCTGCCAGAAATCTGAAAAAATTGACTACATGATCAGGGTTGCCGGCAAATTTCTTTCGCAATTCAGGATTTTGAGTGGCAATCCCCACCGGGCAAGTGTTTAAATGGCACTTACGCATCAATATGCAACCTTCTACCACTAAAGCCGCGGTGGCCACTCCCCATTCCTCGGCACCGAGCAACGCGGCTATGGCCAAGTCTCTGCCAGTCCTAATCTGTCCATCAGTTTGTAATACTACTCTGTTGCGCAATTTGTTCCTGACCAGGGTTTGATGCGCTTCTGCAACCCCCAACTCCCAGGGAAGTCCCGCGTGCTGAATGGAGCTGATGGGACTGGCTCCGGTACCTCCATCGTGACCTGAAATCAGTATCACATCTGCTTTAGCTTTGGCAACTCCGGCAGCGATTGTGCCTACACCGGCTTCCGCTACCAGTTTTACATTGATTCTTGCCTCGCGGTTGGCATTTTTCAGATCAAATATTAGTTGTTTTAGGTCCTCAATACTGTAAATGTCATGATGAGGCGGCGGTGAAATTAAACCCACACCTGGTGTACTATACCTCACTCTGCCGATCCAATCGTCTACCTTATGGCCTGGTAATTGCCCTCCTTCACCGGGCTTGGCACCTTGGGCCATTTTTATCTGTAACTCATCAGCATTAGTAAGATAGTTGCTGGTAACTCCGAACCTTCCGGATGC
>CAZAWQ010000135.1:0-2596 GCA_964488585.1 uncultured Roseivirgaceae bacterium | reverse complement strand
CTTTCTAGTTTGGTCGCAAAGAATTTGTCTTTATGGCTGTAGCTTATGAAAGCGTCGTAACGGTGAGCCTGTTTCACACTTTTTTCCATCAAGCACTAATTGAATGAATAAGTAATGCAATACATAACAAGTTATTCTCCTGTTTCTGTACATTATTCAATTTACAATTTATTCATTGCTTCGAAGGTAATCTCTCTCGTATTTGTAATATGCTAACTGCAAAACATTACAGATGGCTATAAAGACCTTCTAGGGCTGTATTTAGGAGAAAAAGAGGGATCTAAGTTCTGGCTAAAAAGTACTAGTTGAGGCACCATTCTGTTCAAATTTTAAATTCAACCCCAGTAGTTTTTTAGCAGTACTGATTGCTATTGATAAAGCCTTAAGGTCAAATTATTGGATTTATAATTAATAAATAGTGTCGTATTGCTTACAGAGAGGCAATAGCTAAAAATTAACCACACTATCCAATGCCTCATCAGCATCCTTATGAATAAAGTTAGCCTGATAATTAATAGTGGTTTTCAAATCTGAGTGGCGATAAAGTTTCTGCAACATCAGCGGGTGTATCTTATCCCCGGCAATATTTCCAAATGAATGACGTGATTTCACCTCAATATACTAATACCCTTAAATAAAATGTACAACATATGTACAACATTTTGACGCTTTACCTGGTATCACATGGTTTCACATGTACCTTAAAACACTATTTAAGGACCATTTAGGTATATTTGAATACATTTAAGTACAAAACGGAACAGGCTCATAACCCGAAGGTCGTAGGTTCAAGTCCTACCCCCGCTACTAGGAACAGTTTGAGTTTGGAGCATACAGCAACAAATTTGAACTGTTTTCTTTTTTTTTACTCGTTCTGAAAATTCAGTGGTGTTCAAATCCCATGTACAACATATGTACAATAAATCATACTAATGGAATAAACTTATGTACCTGGTAAATGCGAACAATCTATTCCGCTTAAATCCTGTTATTTCAGTCAAAATTCCTAAACGAACAAAATCAGAAAGATATAAAGTTGGTTTTGCTAGAATTTTATTCGCAACAAGGTATAGGGTGATTAACAATCTTCCGATTCACCCATTTCCATCTAAAAATGGGTGAATTGTTTCAAATTGATAGTGAGCAATGGCAAACTATCTCACCGCTGAATAAAAGATGGAAAATTTACAAGCACCAATGCTATCCGAATTCTAGAACTGAACGAATTTCCTGGAGGAGATAACCGAAGAAGCTAAAACATTTGGTGGATTGGTTTAGTAATTTGAAGAACATTCCACTATGTTGATATGAAAAATAACATTTCTTTATTCGGAATAGTAATTCTTTTTGTTTCCTGTACCATTAAAACGGAAGAAAACCTGGGTCATACGATTATTACTAAATGGCAGGGCGATAAGCAATCAGCCATATCCATAACTTATGATGATGGCACCATCAATCAATTTACTGTTGCCATACCAATTATGAATAAACTTGGTATGCCGGGAACATTTTATATCATAACTGGAAAGGTAAATGGATCTAGTAAGGGCAAGTTTATAGGACGATCGAATGATGAAATAATTAAAGAGACCGCTTCCATTAAAACCAACCCAGGAAACTTTTTTGAAAGGGCCTCTTTGATTGGATTTACCGGCATGAATGAAGCTGTTGAATACCATTCCAAAGCAGGCGCTCTTTTTGAATCAGGAAAGATCCAAGATGCTCATGAGTTAATAGACGAAGGGTACCAGAAAGTGAGAAACAGAAATTTAAGGGATTTGGATGAGGTCGTATTCCATGATAATCCAGTAGATACCACTACCTGGGAAGATTATAAAGCTTACACCGCCCAAGGTCATGAAATAGCCAGTCATACTGTAACGCACCCCCGATTAGCGGTATTGGATGAGGTAAATTTATTCTACGAGTTGGAACAAAGTAAGGCGGACATTCAGAATTTTTTGGGTGAGAAATATACTTTCTCAGCTGAGTGCCCTTATGGTACAGAGAACCAGCGGGTGATGGAATATGCCCATAAAATATATCCTGCCTTACGAAACCGAATGCCGGAACCCTATCTTGATGAACTCAACAGATCCAGTAAAAGACCGCCTGGTAAATCAACAAAGGAATACGTCCAATGGCAAAGAGGCCCCCTTAGTAATGTAAGTATGGAAGTAATGAAGTCGTGGGTGGATACCTGCATTGTAAATAGTAATATCTGGTTGGTGCTGGTGTTTCACGGCATAGATGGAATTGGTTGGGAACCCAGAACCGGAGCAGAGTTGAAAGAATATTTCAACTATATGAATGAAAGAAAGGCTTATTTGTGGATTGCTACTTTTGCAGATGTTACAAAATATATCAGGGAAAGAAAAAATGCAGTAATAACTAGTGTGGTAAGAGATGCTACTATTGTTGTGAATATATCATCCGACCTTGATCCAACAGTTTATGATGTCCCGGTTACTCTAAAGACTTATGTTCCAATGGCATGGAAAACTACTGTACTTAATAATAAAACTAAGCAAGAAAATCAGCTCAGGATACAAAAAGATGACCTTGGACCCTATGTGCTTTATTCTGTTTTGCC
>CAZAWQ010000134.1:0-2524 GCA_964488585.1 uncultured Roseivirgaceae bacterium | reverse complement strand
GTTAATGAAGCGGTACAAGACCCCTGTGTATCATATGATATTAAAAATGATCAGAAATGTGGACGATGCTGAGGACTTAACCATAGAAGCATTTGCTAAAGCCTTCCGAAATCTACATAAATTCAAAAAAGACTTCACCTTTAGCACCTGGTTGTTCCGCATTGCCACCAACAATGCCATCGATTTCATAAGAAAGAAAAAACTAGACACCTTCAGTCTCAATACTTCCCTGAAAAATGATGATGGCGACAACGTGAATATCGATCTGGAAGATCACAATCTGGACCCCCAGGAAGAGGCCATCAAAGTGCAGAAAATAGAACTTGTGCATCTTTTTGTAGGGAAGCTTCCTCCCAAGTATCAACGACTAGTGCGCCTGCGATATTTCGATGAACTCTCGTATGATGAAATAGCAAGAGAGCTGGAAGCCCCTCTTGGAACAGTAAAAGCTCAGCTACACCGGGCCAGAGAGTTGATGTACGAACTGGTAAAGGGCAAAAAAGACCACATTTGAACCATGGATTTTATTCCTGGGCCTGAAATTGTATTCCGGTATTTTCCTGATGTTACTTCACTTCAAAAAGATCAAATCCTGGCACTCAGTGATCTTTATGATTATTGGAACCAGCGTATTAACGTAATCTCCCGTAAGGACATCCACAGTATTTTCCAAAACCATATCCTGCATTCTTTAGGTATTGCAAAAATAAATAGGTTTAACCCTGGAGATAAGGTACTTGATGTAGGTACCGGAGGAGGATTCCCCGGAATTCCCTTGGCTATTATTTTTCCCCAAACACAATTTCATCTTATAGATTCTATTGGGAAAAAAATCAAGATCGTAAACGAGGTGATCCATCAACTGGGGCTTAAGAATGCCAGTTGTGAGCAGATTAGAGCAGAACAGCTCAATGGCACATACCACTATGTAGTAAGCCGTGCAGTTACCCGGCTTGACAAATTCATTCCATGGGTACAGAAAAACATCTATCCCGAAGGCCAGATCCTGTATTTAAAAGGAGGAGATTTAAGGGAGGAGATCAAAGAAGTCACTTCAAGGGTCGAGGTGTTCCCGTTAACAAAGTTCTTTCATGAAACCTTTTTTGAAACCAAGAAAGTGCTAAGAATCAGCAGTCTGTAAATAGCCTTAAATTAAAAGTCAGTTGGGCTTCAATCAGTAATTTTTTAACCCTAAATTAGGGTCAATTTTTATTGTATATGCCCGCTTTTTCTCACCTACATTGTCATACGCAGTTTTCTCTACTAGATGGTGCGTCCAAAATTCCCGAAATGCTCAAAAAAGCCCAAGAGGACGGTATGCCCGCAGTGGCGCTGACCGACCACGGCAATATGTTTGGGGTGTTCAAGTTTGTGGCGGAAGCCAATAAGTACAATGTAAAACCCATAGTTGGATGTGAATTTTATCTGGTCCCTGACAGGCATAAGAAACAATTCAGCAAAGAAAAACGTGATGAACGGTACCATCAGCTTATGCTGGCCAAGAACGAACAGGGTTACAAAAATTTATCGAAATTGTGTTCGTTGGGGTATATGGATGGATTGTACAGCAAGTGGCCCCGAATCGATAAGGAGTTAGTACTAAAATATCACCAGGGGCTGATTGCCACTACCTGTTGTTTGGGGGCCGAGGTCCCACAGGCCATTATGAACAAATCTGAGGAGGAAGCCGAAGAACTTTTCAAATGGTGGTTGAATCTGTTTGAAGAAGATTATTATGTAGAATTACAACGACATGGCCTGGCTGAGCAACAGCAGGTAAATGCTACTTTGTTGAAGTTTGCTCAAAAACATGGTGTTAAGATCATTGCTACAAACGATTCACATTATGTAGATCAAGAAGATTCCAATGCCCATGATATATTGCTCTGTGTAAACACCGGAGAATTCCAGAGTAAACCCATCTGGAAAGGATCTGGGTTTGGATCGAAAGAGTACCGTTTTGGTTTCCCAAATGACCAATTCTATTTCAAGACACAGGCTGAAATGATCACTTTGTTCAAGGACGTTCCTGAAGCAATTGATAATACCAATGAAATCGTTGATAAGATCAACACCCCAAAACTCACCAGGGACATCCTGTTACCTAATTTCCCTTTGCCCTCTGACTTTGATAGCACAGACGATTACCTGCGGCACGTAACTTATCAAGGGGCTAGGTCACCCAGACGATATGGTGAATTAACCGCAGAGGTGGAAGAACGCATTGAGCACGAATTGCACATTATAAAGACCATGGGTTTTGCGGGATATTTTCTGATCACTGCTGATTTGATAAAAGCCGGCCGTGACCGCGGTGTGATGATCGGCCCGGGGCGCGGATCCGCTGCCGGTTCTGTGGTGGCCTATTGTACCGGTATTACCAACATTGACCCCATTAAATATTCGTTACTGTTTGAACGTTTTTTGAACCCTGAAAGGATCACCATGCCTGATATCGATACAGATTTCGATGATGAAGGTCGCAAGTTGGTAATTGACTATGTGGTGGAAAAATATGGAAAGA
>CAZAWQ010000133.1:0-8196 GCA_964488585.1 uncultured Roseivirgaceae bacterium | reverse complement strand
GATGCATTACAAAGGATTGCTGGATTGGTGAACAATAAAAGCCTCCAAAAGAAAAATCAATCTGATGCCCAAGACAGAACACAAACAACAGAGATACAAAACATGTTATTGGGTATAGACCTTATGCAGCAAGAAGGTGTTACCGGAGCAGGAATGCTCATTGCAGTCTTGGACGGAGGATATCTTGGGGTAGACCAAACCCAGCCATTTGATCATCTTATCACCAACAACCAATTGATCACCACCTACGATTATGTAGGAAGGTCCTCCAATGTATTTCGTTATGCCGACCATGGCACCAAGGTATTGTCAGTTATTGCCGCTATTAATCCAGGAGTATTTACCGGTAGTGCTTTTGATGCAGAATTTATATTGTGCATCACCGAAGATGTTTCCAGTGAATATCGTGTTGAGGAATATAATTGGTTATTTGCCGCCGAAATGGCAGATAGTGCAGGAGCAGACATCATTAATTCCTCATTAGGATACTATATTTTTGATGATCCCAATATGAATTACAGCGTAGCAGACCTCGATGGGCGGACTACAGTGGTCTCCAGTGCCGCTTCAATTGCTGCTACTAAAGGGATGGTGGTGACAATTAGTGCAGGCAACGCTGGCAATTCCCCTTGGCGTACCCTCACAGCACCAGCAGATGCTATAGATATACTGGCTGTGGGAGCCATTAAAGATGACTCAACTAAAGCTTCATTCAGTTCTATCGGACCTAGTGCGGATGGACGGATTAAGCCCGATGTGGTGGCCCTGGGAGTAAATACTGCAGTTACTAATAAAAATGGAAACATGGTATTCAATAATGGGACTTCTTTTTCGGCGCCTCAAATAGCAGGATTGGCAGCAGGTGTCTGGCAGTCAAATCCGGAATTCAACTATCTAGAGGTTATCGAATCGATAAGAAATAGTGGTCATATGACTCAATCCCCGGATAATCAAACCGGTCATGGGATTCCGAACTACACTCGTACTAAAGAGCTGGTATTATCCGTTGATGATCCAATGATTAAGGGTTTCTTTAAACTATATCCTAATCCATTGGCCAACAGACTTTATATGCTAAGTGAAATACCTCTTTCGTCACTAACATATTTTATACACAATACTTTGGGTCAGAAAGTTCTTGAAAATCAAATGTTTAATCTCCCGGCTTCCACTCAAATCTCTTTAAATATTCCATTATTACCACCGGGAGATTATGTGATTACCCTGTTATCTACTGACCAGGCAAGTACATTTCGCTTGATAAAAGAATAGACAAGTATTCTAAGCTCTAAATACTATATTTGTGCCATGACACCAATTATAGCGCCATCATTGTTGGCCGCTGATTTCGCAAACCTGCAACGAGATATTGAGCTCATCAACCGAAGTGATGCTGATTGGTTTCACCTCGACATCATGGATGGACAATTTGTGCCAAATATATCATTTGGCATACCTGTTTGTAAAGCAATCGCCAGACATGCTCAAAAACCCATAGACATCCACTTGATGATTGAAAGGCCTGAACAACATCTGAAAACATTTCAAGAGTGCGGGGCACAATCAATTAGTGTTCATTATGAAGCTTGTACGCATCTCCACAAGACCGTAACTGCCATAAAGGACCTTGGTTGTAAAGCTGGAGTGGCACTGAACCCACACACTCCGGTACACTTGTTGGAAGACCTGATTTCTGAATTGGATCTGGTATGCCTGATGTCTGTGAATCCTGGTTTTGGCGGTCAGAAGTTCATTCAGAGAACATACCATAAGGTACAGCAGTTAAAAGAGCTGATAAACCAATCGGGTGGCACTACCCTAATTGAAATAGATGGTGGAGTTAACAATATCAACGCAGAGCGATTGATCAATGCTGGAGCGGATGTATTGGTAGTCGGGAGCTTTGTGTTCAAAGCCGAAGATCCCCTAAGCACGATTAGCGAGCTCAAGAAGGTGCCAGCTTGAAAAGACCTTTCTCATCATTTATTTACTTAATTCTCCTCTTTAGTAGCTCTTTTGGTGTTTTATATGGACAAACCGCTTTTATAAACGGCAAGATCACTGATGAAAATCACCATGGAATTACAGGAGTAAACATAGTTTCAAATACCGGTAAGGGAGCTTCTACAGATTCTCTTGGCCGGTTTTCATTGGCGGTTACCCCAGATACCGCTATTGTGCTGACGATTTCACACATCAGCTATCAATCCATTACCCGAAATATTTCTCTTGCCCCATTTGAGAACTTATTGTTAAGCTTGATACTGGTATCCAAATCAACTGTATTGGAGGAAATAGAAGTCCGGGATAAACAGACATCAGGTGATTTTGTGCCCAGTCTAACCAAGATCAACCCTGAATCTGCCCGATTACTTCCTTCACCTTTTGGTGAGTTCAACAAAGTACTGGCCACGCTTCCTGGTGTGGTCAGCAATAATGAGTTGTCCGCCACATATTCAGTACGCGGAGGTAATTTTGACGAAAACCTGGTATATGTAAATGATATACCAATTTACAGACCGTTTCTGGTCAGGGCCGGAGAGCAGGAAGGTCTAAGTTTTATCAACCCACACCTGGTAGAAAGCATAGAATTTTCATCCGGAGGCTGGGCGCCGGAGTATGGAGATAAGCTGAGCTCCAGTCTTAACGTTACTTATAAAAAACCTAAACAATGGGGAGGAAGTGCCAGTATTAGCCTGCTGGGGGGTGACTTGCATTTGGAAGGAGCTTCAAAAAATCAACGTTTCACATTTTTAGCTGGCGTTCGCCATAAGAGTTCGCAGTATTTACTGAATACACTTGAAACCAAAGGTGAATATTTACCGAAGTTTACTGATGTCCAATCGTATTTGACCTATAATCTGGACCAAAAACGGAATAGAACAGAGCTTTCACTGCTGTTTGGTTATGCGAATAATAACTATTTGGTTGAACCTGAAACCAGGGAGACCAGATTCGGGACCTTTAGTCAGGTGTTTCGATTTATTGTAGGGTTTGAAGGGCAGGATTTGTTGAAATACCAGACTTATCAAAGTGGCCTTAAACTCAATCATAAATTTAGCGATAGCTTCCAAACCAGTTTCATTGCTTCGGCATTCTATACCCAGGAAAGAGAATATTTTGATGTTGAAGGGGCTTATCGGCTTTGTGATGTAGACAATAATCCGGGATCTGGCGGATTCAATGAATGTGCGGTTACCAGAGGTTTGGGGTCGAATTATCGTTCCGGACGCAATCTGTTGAATGCCAAAATATTTAATATTCAGAACAGATCGGAGCTGCAATTGGGTAAGAACAATCAACTGGAATTTGGATTCGGCTATGACCGGGAGCTGATAGATGATAAGTTGAATGAATATGAATTTACCGATTCAGCGGGTTATGTAATTATTAACACCCCGCCCATAAATTCAACCATTGAATTAGATACTTATCGATTAACCGGCTACCTGCAACATAATTCCTGGTTTGGATCAAATCACAAATTGACCTACGGTGTACGGGTTAACTACTGGAGTTTCAACCAGGAAACTCTGATCAGCCCCAGATTACAGTATGCCTATCAAACTTCCTGGAAACGTCCGGTGACTTTAACCGCTGCCTTGGGTTTGTATCAGCAGCCACCATTCTACCGGGAACTCCGGAATCATTCAGGGGAGATCAACGAAAACATTAAAGCACAGTCTTCAATTCATGCCATAATCGGGGCAGATTACAACTTTCAACTCTGGCATCGAAATTTCAAGTTCGTTTCAGAAGTTTACTATAAGCATCTGGACAATGTGATTCCATATGATGTTGACAACGTTCGTATCAGGTATTATGGGGATAATATAGCTACTGCTTATGCAACAGGGCTTGACCTAAGGGTGAGTGGTGCGTTTATCAAGGGAACAGAGTCCTGGTTTAGTTTGGGTATACTTAAGACCGAAGAAGACTTGAGCATCGATGAGGCCGGATACATCCGCCGGCCATCAGATCAACGAGTCACCCTGGGCATATATTTTGCGGACCATATGCCTAATGATCCATCCGTTAGAGTTTATCTAAATCTACTTTATGGGAGCGGCCTGCCCTTTGGACCACCAAACAATCTTGAATACCGCAATAGATTCGACGGTAGAGCTTACAATCGCCTGGATATTGGTTTTAGTAAACGTATCACTATGAATCAGGGAAAAGAAACCAACCGCGGATTAAAGACCATCTGGCTGAGTGCAGAGATTCTCAATTTGCTGGGCGCCCGCAATACCATTTCTTATACCTGGATCAAAGATCTGCACAACCGGCAGTTTGCAGTGCCAAATAATTTGTCCCAGAGGTTTTTTAATATAAAAGTCTGGGTGGAGTTCTAAAGAGAACATTGGGAACATTTGCATTTCACGCTAAATTATTTTTTCTTGCGGGCTTGAAACTATGAAAAACCGTAAAATAAGGAGAAATATGAAAAGGATTTGGAATTTACATGTTTTGAGCATGTTGTTGGGGACTATGGCCGTTTGTATCAATGATGTTCAGGCACAGGATGAGGCGCCCATTACCGATGAAGAGTTGAATAAGTATGCTTTGGTAATGGACTATGCAAATCAGGAAAAAGGCCGGCTTAAAGATGACTACAATGCCCTGATTCAGGCTGATGAGCTGATGGATGGAGGGCGAAGATTCAAAGAATTAAGAGCAGCGGGCGGTGATGAAACAAAACTAGCTGAAATCGAAGCTACTCCAGAAGAAATCGAAGCTTTTAATAAGATTGAATCAGCCAACAACGAAAATATTGCCACCTTCAAAGAAGCCTATACCACCAAAATAAAGGACAAGGAGCAACTGGGTGCCGGATTGTATAACAAAATTACCAAGGCCTTAAAAACGGATGAAGAGTTGAAATCCCGTTACAATGTAATCCTGGAGTCAGTCCAAAATGAAAGGGCATCGGCTGAAGAAGATGTTGCTGATGAAGGTGCATCTGAAGAAGAAGCTTCAGAGGGTCAGTAAGATGTGATGTAGGTAGTTTCAAACTACGTACGTACGTAGACCTACAGTTTCTTGACACGATCTTCTTTGGTCAACCCTGAAACCACCTCAATATTTATCCCGTCAGATATACCGGTTTTGATTTCACGCTTTTCGAACTGCTGGGGACCGGTCATTACTTCTACGAAGACTTTGTCCTGGTCCTCAAAGATTAAATTACTCTCATTGATTGAAAGTACACTATCTTTCTTCTCCAGAACGATATCGGCATTAGCGCTATAGCCTGCCCTTAAAAACACGTCTTTCCGGATATCAATATCTGCCCTGACTTCAAACTGGACGGCGCCTTCTTCTTCAACACCCTTGGGACTTATATATTCCAGAGTAGCATCAAAGCTTTCACCTTCCAGGGCACCTATGATCAACTTCAAAGGCATCCCCTCCTTGATTTTTCCAACTTCAGATTCATCGACTTTGCCTTCAAATATCATGGACTGCATATTAGCAATTGACACAATAGTGGTTCCTTCGTTAAACGTGTTGCTTTCAATAACAAAACTGCCTTCTCGTATGGGTACATCGAGAATCATGCCATCTACGGTAGACCTAATTTCGTTGGTGGCTGTGCCGGCCTTTATTGAAGCGCCTTCGCGGATTAGTTGCAAGTTGCTTTCTGCAGCGCTCAGCGCTTCCTCCTTCAATTCGAAGTCCAGCTTAAATTCATTATACTCAACTTCAGAAATGATTTTTTCTGTATACAGTAGCTCTTGACGATCCATCTCCTTCTTTGAGTTGTTGTAGTTGATACGGGCGGAGCGCAATTGAGTCTGGGCATTATTCAATGCCACAGAATTAGGTATAATTCGAATTTTAGCCAGCAGCTGACTTTTTTTTGCCAACTGCCCTGCCTCAACATATATTTTATCTACTACTCCTGATACCTGAGACTTTATTTCGATTTCTCTTCTTGGAATAATAGAACCGGTTGCTACAGTTTTACGAATGATGGTAGTGACGAAAGTACTGTCAGTATCAAATACTTCATCTGGTTCCTTTGATTTGGAATAGAGGAAGTAGCTCATATAGAAAAAACTGGCTACCAGTAATACCAGTATGGAAATTCGGAATACTCTTTTCATTTAGTTCTTTTAATTTTCTTGTCTAATAGCTTCAATAGGGCTGACCGCTGCGGCTTTTTGAGCAGGCAGAATCCCAGCAATTATTCCTCCTATTACTAACAACACCAACGACCCAATGGCAACCGCCGGACTTACGTTAGGATTTAGAATAATAAAATCTTCAGGAAGTACTTTCGAAAGCACATCCAGAATCAACAGGCCCATGATCAAGGCAAAATAACCACCCACCAAAGTTAGGAACACTGATTCCTGAACTATCAACCCGATTATGGAATAGGGGGTGGCTCCCAGAGATTTACGAATTCCAATCTCTTTGGTCCGCTCTTTTACAATTATAAGCATGATATTACTAACCCCAATAATTCCCGCAAACAAGGTGCTGAGACCTACGAACCAAGTAAATAAATTCAAGCCTCTGAATAGGCCGGTGATTTCTTCAAATTCTTTTTGTAAATTGAAATAACCAATAGCATCTTCATCCAAAGGATGCACCTTGTTGTTATTTTTTAGTATTGTTAGCATCCTTGCCTGGACCTTCTCAACATCGAACTGCTCATAGGCACTAAATGCATACCATCCTACCCGGTCTCCATAGTTGAAGGCTCTTTGAAAGGTAGTAAACGGCACATGAATGGAATTTTGATCACGTTCATCTCCGCTATTACGGATTGGTTTTATCAAACCAACTACTTGAAAATTCACCTTTTTGATGGTAATGTACTCACCAATTGGATCTTCGTCTTCTTCAAACAACAGGTTTACTACATTTTGACCAATTACTGCTACTTTCCGGTAATCTTCAATGTCTTTTCGGTTAATGAATCTTCCCTCCTCGATGTTTTGTATATTGATTTTATTGAAATCAGGATAGTCGCCGATAACAGTAAATGCTCCTGAATTATAACCCCTGGTAACGTTCTTTCCACCTTGCCATCCACCTAATTGATTTCTGGGGGCCAGGAATCGAATTTCTCTTATCCTACTTAATAATAGTTTGGTATCGGAATTATCAAAACTAATACGTCGCCCTGGTTGAAACCCACCATAAGATATGGTAGTCCTTTGACCCCAAACAAAACCGGAATTAGTAGCCCATTGTCCAAATCCTTTGGTAACGCCTTTTTCAAAGCCATTGCCCAGCCCTACCAGACTAATAATCATAAAAATTCCCCAGGCGATGCCAATTATGGTTAGAAACGTACGCAATTTGTTTTTGCGAATTGTGCCGAAAATTTCTTGCCATTTATCGTAGTCAAACATTTACTGGTCCTTTAAAGCTTCTACTGGTTTAATTCGGGAGGCTTTTCGGGCAGGAAAATACCCAGCCAGGGTACCGGCCGCTGCAAGAATTAATGTGGCGATAACGGCATTTCGGAAATTGACTCCGGGGTCAACGAAAAAATCCATAGGGAATCCAAACCCGGACATCAGTTTGGTTAACAGCCCACTTTCAATAAATGTCATTCCCCCAACCATTCCAATATAGCCACTAACCAGGGTGATCAACAAGGCTTCCATCAGGAATAAACCGATTACTGATAGGGGAGTGGCACCAATGGCCTTTCGTACACCTATTTCTCGGGTACGTTCTTTTACTACTATAAGCATTATATTACTTACACCTACCACCCCGGCAAGCAGGGTAAATATCCCTACCGCTGCCAGTAAAATACGGATTCCGTCAAAAATTTTCATCCATTTTACGTATTCCTCCCATAGATTGTATATCCATACCGCCCGTTTATCTTCCGTTGAGAAAATATGCCTGGTAGCCAGCATCTGATGAATTTCCTCCTGGATGGCCAGACTTTCTTCCAGGCTGGCGTCTCCCACGGTCAGCATTAATCTGTGGACCTTATTTCCGCCGCCATAGGCAAGTTGTGCAGTTGATATGGGAATGTATATAACTTTGGTTTCATCATCATCCCCAAAATCATCATAAACCCCAACCACTTTATATTTGATCCCATTAATACTGATATATTTCCCAACAGGATCTATGTTGTTGAAAAGAACCTTCACCACTTTCTTGCCTAGGGCCGCCACTTTGCGCTTTTCCCAAATATCCTTTTGGTTGATATAACGA
>CAZAWQ010000132.1:0-4765 GCA_964488585.1 uncultured Roseivirgaceae bacterium | reverse complement strand
GTCGCAGGCTTTGGGCAATGACATTAGGTTGGTAATGCAACTGTTCTGCCATATCCAAAACAGCCTGTTTGGTATCGGGATTTATTTCAGGAACATCTCTTAAGGCCCTGGAAACCGTAGAGGTACTGATGTTTAATTTTAAGGCAATATCCCTTATGGTTATTTGACTGCTTTTCACGATTTATTGGCAAGTGAGGTAGGGGAGCAAAATCCCAAAGCTCGGTTGTATTAACAATATAGTAAAAGATTTGGTTTATTGGGAACGTTCCCGGGAACGTTATTTTCAATTTTCACCCTAAAATACACCCGCATAATGTTGATATTCGAAGCCATTAGAGTTAATTTATATAAGAATATGTACAACAGTGATCTTTTGTAATCCAACGGATCACCAAAATTGTGCTTTTCTAAAGTAATCTAAACTATGTATAACAAAATGACCAAACTATGAGGAAGTTTAACTGTAACTTATTTTTAAGCTTACTATCCCTTTTGTTCTTTCTGGGTTTTGTACAGGCTCAGGCTCAGACTGTTTCAGGGAAAGTAACAGATGAGGCGACCGGGGAAGGTATTCCTGGTGTAAACATTTTAATAAAAAACACCACCAGTGGAACCATTTCGGATATTGATGGCAACTACAGCTTGGAGGCACAGGCAGATGCTGTTTTGGTATTTTCTTTTGTTGGCTACCAGACTTCGGAAATAAATGTAGGCGGCCGTCAGGCTATCAATTTACTATTAGCGCTAGACTTAACGGAATTGGAGCAAGTAGTGGTTGTCGGCTATGGAACTCAAAGAAAAGTTGATCTAACGGGTGCGGTGGGATCGATTACCGCCGAACAGATAACTGCCAGACCAATTACCAGCCCTGATCAGGCGCTAGCAGGCCAGATTGCTGGAGTAAGTATCATCAACCGAGCAGGTGATCCCGCGGCACCTATCAATGTGAGGATAAGAGGAGTAGGTACAATTGGTAATAATCAACCGTTATGGGTGATTGATGGGGTACCTATTGTTCAAACCACTAATATTACGGTAAACACCTCATCCACTACCGATTCAAATCCCTTAGCAGGTATTAACCCCAATGACATTGAATCCATCGATGTGTTGAAAGATGCCTCCGCAGCGGCTATATACGGATCAAGAGCTGCCAACGGTGTGATCATTGTTACTACCAAAAGAGGCAAGCAAGGTAAAGCTACGGTAAGTTACGATGGATATGCAGGCGTGGCTAAGGTTGATCAACGGCTTAGTGTACTCAATAAAGACCAATACATTGCTATTCAAGGTCAGTTAGGTCGTGATCTAACTCAATTTCAAAGTTTGCCAGAGGTTGACTGGCAGGACCAGGTCTTTAGGAGCGCAGCTGTGCAAAGCCATAACATTTCCGTCAGTGGAGGAAATGAAAACGCGAATTTTTTCATGTCCGCAGGCTATCAGAGTAATGAAGGGATTGAGCGAGGACAGGACTTTGAAAGATATTCGGTAAAAGTAAATAGTGATATTAAAGCGGGAAGCCGGTTTAAGTTTGGAGAGTCCATATTGATCAGCTACACCGATCGCCTGACCCAGTCAGAAGGTGTTGGTGATTGCTGTGCTGCCGCATTTAATGCGGCTCAAAATGCTCCTTACTTTCAAGTATTCGACCCCAATGGTCCTTTAGGCTATAATCTGGAGAACCCTTCTACCCGGGGTGATGGTTTTGCCCAAAATTATAGAATGAGGACAGACCCTCGGATACACCTCACTACCATTGAAAACACCAAAATCCTCGGGAATATCTACGGTGAATTCGAAATCATTGAGGGCTTGAAATTTAGAATGTCCGCCGGAATAGATTATAACGTAGGTGACGCAAATATTACTCAATTTGAAACTACCTTTGATGGAACCTCTGTAAGACAGGCTTTGGGAATTAATTCCAGACCTACAGAGCTTACAACCAACTGGACCAATACCCTAACCTACACCAGGAGTTTTGGAGAACATAATCTGACCGCGTTGATAGGATATGAAGAAACTAACTATGAGTTTGATAAATTGCGATTACAGGGAAGAAACCTCTTTAATATTAATTTTCCTTCCACAGGAACTGGGGTAGCAGCTGCCAATGAGGCAGATTTATGGGCATTAAAAGGTATTCTCGGCCGGGTCAACTGGTCCTATCAGGGTAAGTATCTGGCCACAGTGAATATTCGTAGAGATGCTACTTCCCGTTTTGCAGAGGATAACCGGGATGACATTTTTCCTTCTATTTCTGCTGGATGGAGGATAAGCGAAGAGGGATTTTTTCCTGAGTCTGGGATATTTGATGACGTGAAGATTAGAGCTGGCTGGGGACAAGCCGGCAACCAATTTACCGGAGTTAATTTCGCTTTCCTAAGCGCCTTACAATCCACCATTTTCTACATCGTGGGAGATGGCCAGGTAGTTAGCAGGGGGCCAGCTCCAATTAATTTTGCCAACGAAGCGCTGAAATGGGAAACCAGTACCCAGTGGGATATCGGCTTTGATGCGTCGTTATTTACGGGCAAATTGGATGTGACTTTCGATTATTATAATAAAGAATCAAGTGATGTACTGATTGGTTTGCCGCTACCATATGTATCTGGTTATTTCCTGCCGGCGGATGCTAACGTTGGGTCGATACGAAATACCGGTATTGAACTGTCGGCCGGTTATCGCAATTCCGCTGGGGATTTCACCTACGGAATTTCAGCAAATATCACCACGGTAAATAATGAGGTGTTGGATCTGGGAGAAGTAAATGGTATTGTATCCGGGATATCAGGTGGACAAACCCACAGAACCATAGTGGGTGAGTCGGTAGGCCATTTCTATGGATACAAAACCGATGGATTATACCAAACTCAAGAAGAGGTCAATGCCGCCATACCAGATGCATTTTCCAGCGCACTGGAACCAGGTGATATTCGTTTTGTCGACATTAATGGAGACAATGTGGTAAATGCAGATGATCGCACCGTTTTAGGCAGTCCTATCCCCGGGTTTTTCTATGGATTTCAATTTGATGTAGGTTATAAGGGATTTGACTTAGCATTGTTCTTCCAGGGTATGGGAGACCGTCAGGTGTATAACCAGGGACGCGAGGAGCTCGAGGCATTATCTGGTAATCAAAACTTCTCCAGATCGGTTTTGAACCGATGGACAGGGGCTGGTACCAGTAGCAGCATGCCCAGACTCACAGAAACTGATCCTAATGGTAATCAACGGTATTCTGACCGATGGATCGAAGATGGGAATTTCATGAGGATAAAAAATCTTCAATTTGGTTATACCCTTCCTGCGAGTATTTTGGATCGAGTGGATTTTATTTCCCGTGTAAGAGCCTATATTGGTATTCAGAACTTAGCTACCTTTACCAATTATTCGGGTTTCGACCCAGAAGTGGGACGAGCACAGAGTTTCCAAAAAGGGGAATTCCCTTTAGCTACCGGTCAGGATGGTGGAGCATCTCCTCAGCCTACGGTATGGCAATTCGGTTGGCAAATTACTTTTTAAATTGACTAATGATGAAAAAGAATAATAACTATAAATCAGGCACTATGAAAAAGATAGCTAGCATACTCGTGGTTTTCTTGGCGTTTAATTCCTGTAATGACCTGGACCTGCTTCCTTTGGACCGCGTCACCACAGCAACTTTTTATAAAACTGCTGCGGATTTTGACGGTGCAATTTTCGCATCTTACTCTTCTATCCAGGACTTTTGGGGTACCAGTACCGAGACCTTGTCCGAAAGAGGTGAGTTTTGGAAAATTACCATGATCATAACAGATGATGTAGCGGCGGATGTGGCACAGGCTGATGGAATTTCTAAAGATGTGGATAATTTGTTTATCCGGGCCAGCGACGTACCTTATGGCGCTGTTTATACTCAAATTTACAAGGGAATACTGCGGGCAAATCTGGTACTTGAGAACCTAAATGAGGAAAATGAGCTATCTGCCGAGGAAAAAAGTATTTTTGAGGGTGAAGCAAAGTTCCTAAGAGCCTGGTTCCATTTCCAGGCGTTAAAGTTATTTGGGACACCCCCGCTTGCCACGGAAGTACAGAAAGATCTTAATGATCTGGCGCTGCCAAATGCTACACAGGATGAACTATATACATTAATTTTATCTGATTTTATTACGGCGGGAGCAAATTTGCCAGAAGACTGGGGTAGTGCAAATGCAGGAAGAGCAACTGCTTGGGCTGCTCGGTCCTACGTAGGAAAGGTCAAAATATGGCAAGAAGATTGGGCTGGGGCAATAACTGCCTTCGAAGAAGTCATGACCAGCGGTCCATATAGGTTGTTACTAGATTTCGAGTCAGTATTCGCATTTGATAATGAGAATAACGCGGAATCAATATTTGAGGTACAGTATGGAGGCCCTTTTTCGGATGATAATTTATGGGTGTTTGACGATACCCATTCAGAAAATTTCAAAGCCTCTCAAGGTACTGGCCGTAACTGGTATTGGGATGCTTCAAATGGCGCTCCTGGAGGTAAAGTTGGTTGGTGGGCACCCACGACAGATCTTCTAAATGCTTTCGAAGCCGGAGACCTGCGTAAGGATGTCACTTTATATGAAGCTGGAGATATGTATTATACCTTTCCTGGTGATGAATTGCCGTATGATGAAAACTGGTCATCCACGGGTCTAACCTTGAAGAAATATCGGGGCCCGCGAAATACGGTGGCTGCAAACCATTCACCTAATCAACAAGCTGATTTCAATAACGAACGTTGGTTCCGCTTTGC
>CAZAWQ010000131.1:0-4153 GCA_964488585.1 uncultured Roseivirgaceae bacterium | reverse complement strand
GGGCAGAGGGCCAGATGCCCCTGTATCGATGGAAATTTTGCTGATAGGTGATTTATTAAGCGTTAGGGTGTTTTTCGTCAGATCTCCATGCAGGGTTCCCGAAATCGATCCAGTACCTAATGGTATTGAGCCGTTAAGGTCGATAGGTTCAGCAATTACGGATGAAAACGGAAATAAGACTCCAACTAGAAACACAAATGCGACCGCAGTAATGGATACTGCAGTATGCTCAAGCTTTGATTCTGTCATCTGTTCATTATAATGTTCGTTTTAAATCGATAGCAGATATTCACAATAGTCCGTCACATCCAAAAGACAGACAATCGCATTTAGCTTCCAATAACATCCTATAACAGCCAATCATTCTGGGGGTATTATTGGGGGTACGTCAAAGAAATCGGGTCAGCTAGTTGTTAGTTAATATTATGATTGATAAGGGATTAGTAGAGATGAGTTCGATTTCCGCCGCCCAAGATTGAGTGTCTGCTTTGTGCCAAAAGCGGACACTCAGTGGCACTTGTTTATATTATCACTTGACATTCCAGAACGTTCGTTATAATATCTTTTTCAGAGGTGATGGCGAATATGAGCAGACCAAGAGAATATGATCGTGAAGAGGTGTTAGAGAAAACTACAGATTTATTCTGGGAGAGGGGTTTTGAGGCCACTTCCATGAACGAAGTGGTAGCCAGAACAGGGCTAAATAAACATAGCCTGTACAACGAATTCGGTGACAAAGAGAGATTGTTTCTCTTATGTATCGATGAATATGTTAATAAATCTAATAAGGTGCTGAGTGACATCCTCACTAAGAAGCCTTTGGGACTGAGTAATATTGAAGCATTTTTTGATAACAGAGTGATCTATGCAGCTTCTGAAGATTGTAAAGGATGCCTTTTAGTTAATTCTGTTACTGAAAAAGAAACACTAAGTGAGGAGGTTAACCAAAAAGTTAAATTACTTCTCTCGAGTTTTAATGTAGTTTTTTATAATTGCTTGAAAGCAGCACAAGATAACAACGAGATCAGTAGTGACAAAAATTGCAAGGTTTTAGCCAGTTATTTAACTTGTTTTCTTTTTGGTTTAGTGAATGTTGGAAAGAACGAAACTAATAAAAAGGGAGTAAGAAAAATGGTAGATGTCGCATTATCAACGGTAAGAAGGTAGCTATTTTTTTACCCTATAATAGAACGATCGTTATAGTATTAATATTTTTAACAATATTAGGAGAAATAATATGATTACATTATCAATTTTTAGTTTGCTGCTTGTTCTGAGCTTTTCAGTATTCGTTTTAGTCTCAACGAGGTACGTGACTCCTTGCTTACAAAGAAGCTAATAAGCCAGGCATTGACCATAATAATAAAGTATCAGAATACAACAATATTATTTAACAATTATTAGGAGATAACAAATGAATACAAATCAAAAAACAGCTGTAGTTACAGGGTCCGGTAGTGGCATTGGGCTAGCAGTTGCTGAAGCATTTGTTCGTGATGGCTTTAATGTTGTTCTAAATGGACGCAATAAAGATAAACTTGATAATGCTGCAGCACTGATCGGCAGTCCAGATCAACTTTCCATTATTACAGGTGATGTTACCAATCCTAAAGCAGCTGATCAGATTGTAAACAAAGCGGTAGAGCGTTTTGGTCAGATTGATATTCTTGTAAATAATGCAGGTACTTTTTCTTCCAAGCCATTCACGGAATATACCATTGAGGAGCTAGATACTTTCTTGGGTTACCTGCGTGGAACCTTTGTACTTACACAATCAGCTGTAAAACAAATGCAAAAACAGGGTAACGGTGGATCAATCGTCAATATCGGTACAGTTCTGGCTTCTAATGGGGTACATGGACTTCCTTCCAGCGCACCAATTGCTTCTAAAGGTGGTGTCATGGCGCTAACAAAAAATCTATCGGTAGAACTGGCTTCAGATAATATTCGGATAAATGCAGTTGCTCCTGGAGTCGTTCCAACACCTTTATACGGGGAGCTTTCCGACGAACAACTTAATGCTCTAAACGACATGCAACCGCTTGGTCGCTACGGGAAAGCAAAAGATATAGCCGATGCCGTTTTGTATCTAGCCAACGCTACTTGGATAACTGGTGTAATCCTACCTGTTGACGGTGGTGTCGATGCCGGTGGAGATGGAGCGTACCACGGGATGAAAAAGGAAAGTATAGATACTAAATAGAGCGAACGATATATCGCTTTGGGTTGATAGTATCTATCGTCAAGGTCCGCTTTGTGCCAAAAGCGGCCATTTGCTAATTAGAATTTTTAATAGGGATATATATTTTTGTGACTAATCTAGACTACAGCCGTCTTACCACCGATCCCATCCCGAAACTCCTCCTTTCTCTTGCTATTCCATCGAGTGTCGGGTTTTTCTTTAATACGATGTATAACGTGGTTGACACATTTGTCGCAGGCTACCTTTCAACGCAGGCACTTGCTTCTCTTTCGATCTGCTTTCCTATTTTCTTTGCCCTCATTGCCATTGGAATGGGTGTTGGCAGTGGAGCTACCGCACTCATTGCAAATGCATTGGGTGGTAATGACGAAGGAACTGCCAAGCGTTATGCAAGACAGACAATCAGCTTTGGAGTTTTGCTAGGTATTACCATTTCCATTATAGGTTCTCTAGTTACACCATTCCTACTCACTCTCCTTGGTGCCGAGGGAACGTACCTCACCACCGCAAGTAATTATCTTGTCACTATCTTTTGGGGTGCGATCTTCATCACGATGACCTTTATGTTTAATGCAATACTGAATGCGGTTGGGGACACAAAATCATATCGTAATGTTCTCATTGCTAGCTTTTTTATCAATAGTCTCCTCAGCCCTATTCTCGCATTTGGCTGGCTTGGTTTTCCTGCATTGAATATTTTAGGTATTGCAATTGCAACAATCGCAACCCATGCACTGGGTGCATTGTATTTATGGCTTAAAGTACGTGGTACTGGATTAATAAAAAAGAAATCATGGGGTCAATATGTACCAAATGTGAAATCCTATCTCGACATAGCAGGGCAAGGCTTCCCCGCGAGTCTTTCCATGCTGACTATTTCAATTGGTGCATTTATTATCACCTACTTTGTTAGCACCTTTGGTGAGAGTACCGTAGCTGGGTATGGCGTGGCACTGCGAGTCGAACAAATTGTCTTGATTCCAGGTATTGGAATCAATATCGCGGTGCTGACACTCATAGGCCAGAACAATGGTGCGAAAAAATATGACCGCGTTAGAGAGACAATTCAGTTTGCTATTCGTTACTCCTTATACCTCAGTACCTTAGCAGCAATATTCATATACTTCTGCTCAAAATATGTGATGGGTATTTTCACTGATGATCAGGCTGTGATTAACTCAGGTGTTGGGTATCTTTCAGTGGCTGCTTTTATCACATGGGCGTATGGAATGCTGTTTGTCACTGATTCCGTTTTTCGTGGTCTTAAACGCCCGCTCTTTCCACTTCTTATGGGTACCTTACGACAAGTTATTTTGCCATTTCCTGCACTCTGGTTCGTTACTACTGTAGCCGCCTTCAATATTATGGGGGTTTGGTGGAGTATATTTGCAATTGTGTGGATTGCTGCAATTATCGCGATGATCTATGTGCGAAACGTTGTAAACAAAGTTTGTGTGGATTGTTAAATCTGCCATCGTTTTACAAATGATTGAACGTCTGCTTTGTGCCAAAAGCGGACATTCATAAATTTTATTTCTGAAAATTATTTTTGCGCAAAAATTGGGGAAAGGAAAGAGGGTAGGTACCCTTGATAGGGGAATAGATTAGTTTCAAACTAGGTGTACCCCCTTATTCCGATAAATACACAATCCTTCGACTTAGATTACTTGTGTATTTCATATCTAAGCCCTTTGTGTAAAGTTACCCCTGCGTTACCCCAAAAAGAAAAAGGAGCTAGCCATTAAGCTAACTCCTTGTTTAATGGCGCGCCCGTAGCTCAGTTGGATAGAGTACTTGGCTTCGAACCAAGGGGTCGGGCGTTCGAATCGCTCCGGGCGCGCCATTAAACAAGGAGTTAGCTTAATGGCTAGCTCCTTTTTCTTTTTGGGGTAACGCAGGGGTAACTTTACACAAAGGGCTTAGATATGAAATACACAAGTAATCTAAGTC
>CAZAWQ010000130.1:0-28310 GCA_964488585.1 uncultured Roseivirgaceae bacterium | reverse complement strand
AATGGTCAGGGCCGAAAAGAATGCCATAGCTCCTATGGCCAGTACACCGGTCAATTGAGTAAAAAATGAATGCTGAGCGCTGAATATTCCAACGGCCAGGGTTCCCCATATGCCGCAGGTAAGGTGTACAGAAACAGCACCTACTACATCATCCAGTTTGAATTTGTCCAGAGTAATTGCTGAAAGCACCACTAGGACACCAGCTACCAGCCCCACCAACAGAGACCAGCCAGGGCTGATTACATCTGCTCCGGCGGTAATGCCCACCAGTCCAGCCAGGATACCGTTTAGTACCATGCCCAGATCCAATCTTTTAAATACCAACCAGCCGGTGATATAACCTCCGATTCCTCCCATAGAAGCCGCCAGACAAGTAGTTACCAATACTCTTGATACCGCTCCAGGATCCGCAGATAATACGGAACCACCGTTAAAACCAAACCAGCCAAACCACAGTAAGAATACGCCCATGGTGGCCAAAGGAACACTTGATCCTGGTTTGTCAATCACTTTACCATCCACGTATTTTCCAAGACGTGGCCCGAGTATCATAATTCCAGCCAGCGCTCCCCAACCGCCTACTGAATGCACCAATGTAGATCCTGCAAAGTCATAGAAGCCCATACCGTCAAGCCATCCAGCGCCCCATTTCCAACTACCCACAAAAGGGTAAACCAGTCCTACAAATAGTACCGTGAATATTAGGTAAGCATTGATCTTTACTCTTTCGGCAATGGCGCCTGAGACAATAGTGGCAGCTGTAGCAGCAAACATGGCCTGAAACAAAAAGTCAGTCCAATAAGTATAGCCGCCATCAACATAAGCCAACCCTTCGCCGCCTTCCGGTAGTGTCAGACCGAAACCTGCAAACCCAAACCATTCTCCCAGTAAGAATTCTCCGGGATACATAAGGTTAAAACCTATAATGTAATAGGTTAGGATCCCGATCAGGGGTGTCATGGTATTTTTGAATAGTATATTTACCGTGTTCTTGGACTGACCGAATCCTGCTTCCACACCGGCAAATCCCAAATGCATGATGAATACCAAGAAGGTAGCCACCATCATCCACACATTATTTATGGTCAAAAAATTCTGTGCGACCTGTCCGCTGACTTCGGCAATACTTACGACATCGGCTGCCGAAGTTGTAACAAGTTCTGTGATTCCTTCTTTCATAATTTGATAGTTTTTTAATCTTAATTATTGGGTTTCTTAATGTACATCCAAATAAAAGCCATCGGTGGTACTTATAAAAGCATTACGGTTATAATATTTGCCATTAAAATTTAAAAAAAGAAAAAAATCACATTATGAGGCTTTAATAATTGCTATAAATCTGATTTATATTGAAAATTTTGAATTTGAAGGGCAATATTTTACCCTGGTTTTAATAGAAACAAATTAATAAATCGATATATTCTTTAAACTATAAAAAAATAGCGTATTTGAGCTATTTTCTTAAAATAGTACAATTAAAAAAATAAAAATTTGCAGGGGAAATGCTAACCAGAGGTACAGTACTCCTGAATGGCATCTCTGATTTTCTCAAATATGGTAACCAGAAGGTCCGGGTCCTCTTCCAACAGAGTTACCCTGAAACCCAATAGTTTAGAATGAAATGAGGAAAGTGGAACTACGCATACACCGGTGGTAGCCAAAAGGTAATAGGCAAATCGTTTGTCATGTGCCAGTTGGGGATCAATCCACTCCTCTAATAGTTGTTTTATATGAGTGTCCTTAGTTTCCAAATATTGTTGTGGTTTAAGCACTCCGTTTATAAAAACTATGGTATTATAGAAAGCACCAAAAGTCTCATTGAAATGGATAAAGGGCAGCTCTCCCAAAATATCCGCGATTTTTTTCCCCCTGATACCAATAGCCTGATTGAGTTGAAGGCGATATTTATCATACCGGGAATCTGCAATGATCAGAGGAATGGCTTTTTGAGGTAAGGTGGTAGCACAAACTTCTGTCATTTTTACGTTCTCAAGAGCAGTGCATAGATCTGAGAAGTCATGGTCTACATGTCTATTATAAAATTCCATCCACCCGCATCGTGCTCCAGGCCAGGGCATCTCCTTTGAGATGCCTGATAAGGCAATACCGGGAACATCTTCAATTATTTCAGATAAAGCATAAGAAGTAGTCTCATGGTAGGTAATGTTATTATAAATTTCATCGCTCACTAAGATTAATTGGTAGTCCCGGGCCATCCGCACAATTTTCTTTAAGGTTTCCAGGGGGTATACCATGCCAGTGGGGTTATCAGGATTGATTATCAATATTCCGATGATGTTGGGGTTATACCTGATCTGATTGTGTATATCTTCCAAATCGGGATACCAACTGTTTTCCGGATCCAAACTATAAGTGAGGGGTGCTGCATTGGCATGAGCGGCTTCAGCCGAACTATGGGTAGCATAGGCAGGTGATGGGCCAATAATCCTGGAACTGGAATGTAGAAACTGATATAATTTCGATATGGCGTCTCCCAGACCATTGAAAAATAACACATCTTCTGCAGTGATTTGAGCGCCACCCCTTCGATTAGTGCGCTCTGCCAGAAACTTTCGGGTTGCTGGAATACCCTTTGAATGGCAGTATCCATAGGTGGTGTCCTTGTTGACCAGATCAGTAATGATCTCTTTAATCCATGAGGGGATCTTGGCATGCTTTCGTATGGGATCACCGATGTTTTCCCAGTAAATGGTCCGTTCAAGCTGCTGTAGTTTTTCGGCTTTCTTTACAATGTTCCGGATCTCGTATTCCAGTTGGCCGGCTCCTTCAAAAAGTATTTTTTGTCGCATAATTCTGCTTAGCTTTCAATCAATGTTTGCAGTTTATTTTGGTATGATTCGAACTCGAAACTTCCCAGCACTCTAGCTAATTTTTTCTTTATATCAGCGGTGCCTGGGTTACCAGTGCTTCCCAGGTGTGTATGTTGTATTTCCTTAATGGGTTTAAAGCTTCCATCTAAAATACTTTTGGCAATATCCATGTAGGCATCCCGAAAAGAAGTACCCTCCAAAACTTGTCTGTTTACGTTTTCTACACTGTAGATCAAGTCATATTTTGGGTCTTCTATGACCTGTTTATTAACTACAATTTCCTGGATGGTGCCCGAGATCAGATTGAAACAGTCTCGGGTATGCTGTAATGCCGGCAGCAGGATTTCCTTAGTCAGCTGCAGGTCCCGGTGATAACCACTAGGCAGATTAATGGTAATTGAAAGCAATTGCTGTGGCAATGTTTGTAGAAGGTTACACCGGCCGCGGATCAATTCGAATACATCAGGGTTCTTTTTATGGGGCATAATGCTGGAGCCAGTGGTAATTTCTTCAGGAAAACTTAAAAAATTAAAATTCTGGCTGTTGTATAGACATATGTCCATGGCCATCCGGCCCAGGGTGCTCGATAATGCAGCCAACGCAAATGCCACGGCGGTTTCAGTTTTTCCACGAGACATTTGAGCAGCTACTGAATTCACATGCAGATCAGCAAACCCAAGTAGTTCTGTGGTCGCCTGGCGATCCAGAGGAAATGAATTGCCATAACCCGCAGCAGAGCCTAGTGGATTTTGATTGACAATGTCAAAAGCAGCTTTCAACAGCCGTAGGTCGTCTATAAAGGTTTCTGCATAAGCCCCGAACCATAAGCCGAATGATGATGGCATGGCCGCCTGCATATGGGTGTAACCAGGGATAATTACTTCTCGATACTGTTCACTTAGGTCCAGCAGGGTTTCAGTCAATCCAACCACTATGTTGGTCAAACCCTTGATCTCATCCCGAAGAAACAACTTGAGGTCAACCAGCACCTGGTCGTTACGAGAACGACCGCTGTGTATTTTTTTCCCAATTGAACCCAATTTTTCTGTAAGCATGAATTCAACCTGACTGTGCACATCTTCAACGGAATCTTCAATTTTAAAATCTCCTTTCTGGATCTCGTGATATATTTCCACCAGTGCATCCTGCAATTTTCGCCACTCTTCCTTGGTTAGCAGGTTTATGTCCCGTAGCATGATGGCATGGGCCATAGACCCCATTACATCGTAGGAAGCCAGCAACAGGTCAAGTTCCTGGTCCATACCTATGGTGAAATTTTCTATATCACCTGATAGTGCGGTGCCTTTTCCCCAGAGTTTCATAACGCTAAATTTTTAAATCCGTAAGCAATTTAATATAGATGTCGATGCCCTGCTTAATTTCCGAGAGCAAAATAAATTCATCAACCGTATGGGACCGCGATGATTTACCGGGACCGATCTTGATGGATGTAAAACCCATTTGACTTTGGTCCGAAAGCGTAGGTGATCCAAAGTAGGAGAGGCCCAGTTCCAGACCTCTTTGAACAATTGGATGGTCCAGCGCAATGTTTGAGCTATTCAGCCCCAATGAGCGTGGGGTTACTTTAGCATCCACCTTTTGTTGGACAAATTGAACCACCTCTTGATTACTATAAAGCTCGTTTGTCCGTATATCCACTACAAATTCACAGCTGGCGGGAACTACATTGTGCTGATGACCAGCCTTAATTTGAGTAACCGTCATCTTAACTGGTCCCAATATGGGAGAAACGCGTGAGAAGGTATGATTTCGGATAAATTCAAGGTCTTCCATTGCCTCATAGATGGCATTTGTTCCTTCTTCCCTGGCAGCATGTCCAGCTTTACCCTCGGATAGGCAGTCAAGGACTACCAGGCCTTTTTCGGCAATGGCCATTTGCATTTCAGTGGGTTCTCCAACAATGGCCAGGTCAATTGGACCAAGTTCCTCAAATATACTGCTTATACCTTTTTGACCAGATGTTTCCTCCTCTGAGGTCAAGGCAATGACTACACGATAGGGTAGTTTTGGCAGGTCAGCAAGGTAGAGAAAAGTAGCCATCAGCGATGCTACTGATGCCCCGGCATCATTAGTGCCCAAGCCAAATAGTTGGTCGCCTACTGTTAATGGCTGGCAGGGGTCATGCGACCATTTTCCGGAGGCTTTTACGGTATCGTGGTGGGAATTCAATAACAATACCGGGGCATTTTCATCACAGTTGTTACCCACACTCCAAACATTGTTGAATTTTCTATTTACATTTTTCCCATGTGCTTTAATAAAACGTTCAATGCAATCCGCTGTCTGGTGCTCTTCCCCACTGAGCGAAGGAATGGAGACCAGTTCATTCAGGAGTTTTATGGCTTCCTGGTACCAGGGAATGCCAGATTTCATGAAAGGCTTATTTTTGTCCCGGATGCCCCGGAAATATCATTCCAATCACACAAGCATATCTGCTGTACCCCTAATCGTAAGGCCGAAAAGGCGTTGTCAAGTTTGGGGATCATTCCCTCCATGATTATGCTTTTCGAGATCAAATCCTCATAAGATGATGGGTTTAGCTCATTTATAACTGTAGTATGATCATCTGTCTTGAGCAAGACCCCAGGCTTGTCCAGACAATATACCAGGGTCACCTGATAATTACGGCACAGGGTCTTGGCCAGGTAGCTGGCAATAGTGTCCGAATTGGTGTTGAGCAATTGGCCTTTTCCATCATGTGTCAGGGCACAGAAAACCGGAGTCATTCCGTTTTCCAACAAGACCTTCAGGCTATGGCTCGAACGGGCTTCATCTGGTAAATCTCCGGCAAAACCATAGTCAATTTCCTTGACTGGACGTTTAATTGCGGGAATGGAATTCCCATCAGCTCCGGAAAGGCCAATAGCATTGACATTTTTTGACTGCAGCCTGGCCACCAGATCCTTATTGATCAACCCTGCATATACCATGGTGATCACCTCAAGGGTGTCACTATCTGTGATGCGTCTGCCGTTCACCATTTGGGGCTTTATTCCAAGTTTAGCGCTCAAGTCAGAGGCCTTGTTTCCGCCACCATGTACCAGGATCTTAAGACCTGATATTTGGGCGAAATCATCCAGTATGGTATCGAGCTGCCCGGAGTTGTCCATTACCCGCCCGCCAATTTTCAATATGAATAATTGCTCACTCATGTTCCAATATTTGAGCTAATACTGCTTGGGCTGCAAATAATCGATTCTTTGCCTGTGCTATCACCAATGATCCATCGACTACAGCATCTGATGCCACTACGTTTCTTCTGATAGGCAGACAGTGCATGAACTGCCCCCCGTTGGTTAGAGACATTTTTTCCTCAGTTATGGTCCAGCGTTGGTCTCTGGATAGTACCTGACCATATTGTCTAAAGCTGCTCCAATTTTTGGCATAGATAAAATCCGCCCCTTCCAAGGCCTGATCCTGATCATTTATTACCGGGACACCGTTGGTGAATTTTTCATCCAGTTCATAACCGACTGGATGCGTCACCACCAACTCACAATCCCAATGCCGGGCCCATTGTAAAAACGAGTTGGCCACTGCTTGAGGCAGCGCTTTGGGATGGGGGGCCCAGGTTAAAACCACTTTAGGATTGGGAGCAGTTTGATTTTCGCTTAGGGTCATAATATCTGCCAGTGACTGCAATGGATGTAAGGTGGCGCTTTCCAGGCTGATCACCGGGACCTGTGTGTGGGCTACAAAACTCTTTAACACCAACTCCTGGTAGTCAGTGGTGACCTCCTCCAATCCCGCAAATGTCCGGATGCCCACGATATCGCAATATTGACTTATTACCGCTGCTGCCTCCCTGACATGCTCTGTGGTATCGCCGTCCATCACTGTGCCGTCGGCAAACTCCAGCTGCCAGCTGTCCTGGTTCATATTCATCACAATTACATCCATTCCCAGATTATATGCGGCTTTTTGGGCGCTCAACCGGGTCCTCAAACTGGGATTCATAAATATCAATCCCAGCGTTTTTCCACTGCCAAGTTCTTGCCTAGCAAGTGGTGTTTCTTTCAGGGTAAACGCCTCTTTTAGCAGCTTACCCAGATCAGTTACATCCTCAATGGATAAGAAGTTCTTCATTTTTCAAGCTGTTGGTTAGCCCCTCAATTAATTGATCAATTTCGCTGTCCCCGATGCAAAGCGGGGGTAAAAGTCTCAAAATATTCGGATCACTGGAAGAGCCCACAAATATCTTTTCTTTGAACAACAAGTGTTGTCTTAGTGACTTGACTGGGAAGTCAAATTCAATCCCCAGCATCAATCCGTGGCCTTTAACCTCCTTAACGGCATCGATTTTCGACAGCAGCTGCTTAAGCTGTATGCCACGCGATTGGGCATTTTCTATCAGTCTTTCCTGCTGAAGTATTTCCAGCACCGCCAGACCCGCGGCACAAGCTAAATGATTGCCTCCAAAGGTAGTACCCAAGAGTCCGTAACTGGCTTCAAAAGAAGGGCTAATGATCACTCCGCCCATAGGAAAACCATTACCCATTCCTTTGGCCACGGTAATAATATCCGCCTGAATGTCAGCATATTGATGGGCGAAAAATTTCCCGGTTCGACCATATCCGGACTGTATCTCGTCCAGAATGAGTACCACCCCATATTGATCACATAAAGTTTTCAAGCCCTTAAAAAAGTGTTCAGAAGGCATGTTGATACCCGCAATCCCCTGAATCCCTTCAATAATTACCGCGCAGGTTTCATTTTTACTTAGCACAGCTTCAACTCCCTTCAGGTCTTCAAAAGGAAGAAAAGTAACATGCTCGGCATAGTTAATCGGTGCCCGTATCTTAGGATTATCTGTTACCGCCACGCATGCAGAGGTACGTCCGTGAAAGGATTTATCAAATGACACAACGCTCTTTTTGCCGGTGGCAAATGACGCCAGTTTCAAAGCATTTTCGTTGGCTTCCGCCCCTGAATTCACCAGAAACAGTTGATAATCGGGGTATCCGCTCAAAGTGCCCAATAGTGCTGCAAGTTCTTCCTGTAAAGGATTCACAACGGAGTTTGAATAGAAACCCATGGCTTTCAATTGCTGCTCAACGCGATAGACGTAGTGTGGATGACTATGTCCTATGGAAATTACCGCATGACCGCCATAGAAGTCCAGGTACTCTGCCCCCGACAGGTCGGTGAGATATGCGCCGTGTGCATTTACTGGCTGCAGATCATATATGGGATATACGTCAAATAGTTTCATAACCTCTATTCTTAAAATCCAACGGCTTTTAATTTGAGTCCTGCTGCCTCAGGCAACCCAAATATTAAATTCATGTTTTGCACTGCCTGACCGGAAGCCCCTTTGACCAGGTTGTCAATAATACTGTTAACCAACAGTTTGCCGCCATAATATTGAAGGTGCAGGTAGCATTTATTGGTATTGATCACCTCCTTTAGACTTATGGGTTCCTCGGAAACCACTGTAAAGGGGTGTTCACTATAATATTCATGGTAGATTTCCCGGAATTGGTCAATACTCCCGTCCACCGCGGTATAGGCTGTACAAAAAATCCCCTTAGTGAAATTTCCCCGAACCGGAATAAAATTGATCTCGGGTAACTGTTGACTCCCCGACTGTTCCAGACTCTGGCGGATTTCAGCCAGATGTTGGTGCTCAAATGCCTTGTATACTGACAGATTGTTCTGGCGCCAGGAATAGTGGGTAGTTGACAATAGGCTGGCCCCAGCGCCGGTAGCGCCGGTTACCGCATTCACATGAATTTCATTGGTTATCGAATTATTGGCCGCCAGCGGTAACAGCGCCAACTGAATGGCGGTAGCAAAACAACCCGGATTCGCAACTTTGTTAGCTGTTTTTATCTGTTCCCGGTTTAGTTCGGGAAGCCCATATACAAATTGATTTCCTGGCCCGGAAATTCTAAAATCCTGACTAAGATCGATGACTTTGGTTGACCTCTGAACCGGGTGTTGTTCCAGGTATTCCCTGGTCTTACCATGCCCAAGACATAGGAATAGTAAATCCAGGGGAGGAGGTGTTTTTTGTTCAAAATTCAGCTTGATATCGCCCTTGAGGTCTTTGTGTATGGAAGCCACTGGTTCACCTTTTTGTGAATTGCTGTGCACAAATACCACTTCAGCCTCAGGGTGATTGACCAACAACCGCAATAATTCTCCACCGGTAAAACCAGCGCCACCGATGATCCCTGCCTTAATCATGATTCGGTTTATTTATGGCACTAAATATCTTATTTTGATTAGCCAGTATTTTAGTAAATCCTTTTACATCTTGACCGCTCCATCCTCTATTCATTTCTCCATATTGACCAAATTCGGAGGACATCAAATCAAAAGTGGAAGTAATACCCAACAATTCGAATCTATAGGGATGTAATTTAATATGAACCGTACCGGTAATATTTTGTTGGGTATCTTCCAGAAATCTCTCAATATTCCTCATAACCGGGTCAAGGAACTGACCTTCATGTAATAGCATCCCATACCAATTCCCCAGTTGTTCTTTCCAGTATTGCTGCCACTTGGTCAGATTGTGTTTTTCCATCAAGTGGTGTGCTTTAATGATCAACAAGGCGGCAGCGGCCTCAAAACCAACCCGTCCTTTGATGCCGATAATGGTATCACCCACGTGTATGTCCCGGCCAATAGCATAGGTCCCGGCAATATCCTGCAAGGCTTTAATGGCTATAGTCGGATGTTCAAATGAGCGGTCATCAATGCCCACCAGTTCTCCTTTAGTAAAATGTAAGTCAAGCACACTCGGATCGGTTGCTCGTAGCTGTGATGGATAGGCTTCTTCCGGCAGCGACAAATTGGATGTCAGTGTTTCGCTGCCTCCAACACTAGTGCCCCACAGCCCTTTATTGATGCTGTATTGGCCTTTGGTCCAGTCCCAGTCAACCCCGTGTTTTTGCAGGTAATCGATTTCCTGTTTACGGCTTAATTGTTGATCTCTGATGGGAGTAATTATCTTGATTTCCGGACACATGATTTCAAAAACCAGGTCAAATCGCACCTGGTCATTCCCTGCCCCGGTGCTGCCATGGGCAATATGGGAGGCCTGTAACCCACGGGCATGTTCCGCTACAGCCATGGCCTGAAACACCCGTTCCGCACTGACAGATAAAGGATAAGTGTTATTTCGGAGCACATTGCCAAATATCAGATATTTCACACAGTTAGTGTAAAACAATTCGGTGGATTCCTGACATTTATGTGAAGTGACTCCCAGATCATAGGCCTGGGCCTCAATTTTGGAAAGTTCCTGTTCATCAAATCCACCGGTATTCACTAGAATGGAGTGTACCTCCATCCCTTTTTCTTGGGTAAGAAATTTTACACAATAAGAAGTATCCAGACCTCCGCTGAATGCCAGTACTACTTTATTTTCCATCCTTATTTTTTTTCAAAGAATTTCGTTTCAGGAAGTTTTTAAATCTTTCCCATCGTTTGCCATTGCCATTAGTTTGCTTCACACCGTGCTTTTTCTCCGGATCATATAACATTCCGGTACAAAGGCAGTGATGCTGACTGGTTCGCTGCAAAATGTCATAATTCTGACAGCTTTTGCATCCCTTCCAGAAAGAACCATCGGTAGTTAGTTCTGAAAATGTGACCGGCTTGTAACCCAGTTCTGAGTTGATCTTCATCACCGCCAGACTGGTGGTAATCCCAAAGATCTTGGCATGTGGATACCGGGCTTTTGACAGCTCAAAGATTTTCTTTTTAATCTTTTTGGCCAGGCCTGTCCGTCTGAACGAAGGGTGCACGATGAGGCCGGAATTGGCCACATATTGCTCATGTCCCCAGCTTTCTATATAGCAAAAACCAGCCAGTTGACTACCGTTTAAGGCGATTACCGCTTTTCCCTGGTGAATCTTATTTTGCAAATATTCAGGAGTTCTTTCTGCAATACCGGTGCCACGCGCTTTGGCAGCCTCAGCCATCATTTCACTGATTTCTCCGGTGAAATTCATATGGGAATCATCGGCTATGGATATAACTACATCCATAATATTCTGTTATTTAATATTGAAAATGTTAAAAGCTTGAAAGGCACCAGGCGCATGGCCCGGCAAAAGAAATCTAGACCCCCAAGGGCCTCCTGTTCCTCTGTGCAACAGGGGTACACGCTCGTGCAGCGGCGTTAATAGATGAGAAATATGTCTTAGTCGATGACATGATTGGCAAATTTATAACAATTTGATTGATAATTGCAAATTTGGTTTAATAAGAATCAATTAAGAATTAAAAATTAAAAATGGCACGGGGCCTTTGGAGCAAAAGAACATTTGAATAATAGATTAACGATTTTGGAAGTGTACAAAAAATTCAACTATCGCGGGTAATGCTTACATTGTTGACCATTAGACTATAAAATCAAGAATAATTAATTTCATTGCCAATTGAAATACACTTGGATCAACGGTAATTATGTAGAAAGTGCAGAGGCAAGCCTGGGTGTGGGCGACCTGGCAATTCAACGAGGCTATGGTATCTTTGATTTCTTCAGGTGCCGGCAAGGTGTACCCTTTCTTTTGCACTGGTACCTAGACCGGTTTTTCAATTCAGCTAAAGCACTGAATTTAGCCGTACCGTTGAGTAAGGCCGGGTTAACCGTAGTAATCCAGGAGTTCATTGATAAAAACCAGCTGGTAGATGAAGGAGTAAGGATGCTTCTCACCGGTGGGTATGCCGCTGATAGTTACACACCCCTGGAACCCAATTTGGTGATCAGCGCACATAAGATCAATTTCCCTGCCAAGGAAAAATATGCGCAAGGTTTCAAGGTGATGACCCACGAATATCAGCGTGAATCGCCAACTGCAAAGACCATCAATTACCTCCAGGGGATACAGTTGGTCCCTGTTTTAAAGGTCCGGGGATTGGATGATGTGTTGTATCATCGAGGGGGCGTAATAACCGAATTTCCCCGCAGCAATATTTTTATAGTTGACCAGCAGGATCAATTGGTCACTCCCGCGAAAAATGTGCTGGCTGGTATTACCAGAAAAACCGTATTGTACCTGGCAAAAGTACACTATTCACCAACCCTTAGAGACATCACTCTGCCAGAATTGCAAAATTCAAAAGAGGTATTTCTTACCTCCACCACCAAAGGAATAGTGCCGGTGTGCGAAATAGATGGTCAATCGGTGGGGTCTGGTAGCCCGGGTACGGTGACTCAGCATTTGGCTCAGCTTCTGGGTGATTTAGCGGTTGATTTCAGTTTGGTGGGTGTATGATAGGGTGGGTCCACCCCCAATCTATCCTTTACTCTTCAATTCACGATTAAGGTGTCTTTGATTTAATTCCAGTAAATCAAAAAACTGGTCTATAGAGGGTTCAGAAAACATCTCCATTCTTGAAGAAATTAAACAGACCAGTAAATAAAAGAAACCCTCGGATATTTCTTCCCCTTTTATAAATTCATGATCTGGATTAATTTTCACGAATACGTCTGAACCTGCCGTTTCATAAGTAAATAATTTACCGTTTGATGACTTCTCAGGTTCTAGAAAAAAGTGGTATCCTTTATAAAATATGTGGTTTTCTTTCTCAAAGGAACTAATATGTAAACTTTTGTCTATTGAGTTTTCGAAATCACCAATTTCACTAAAACCCAACAATTCATATATCTGCTCAACGGATAAGTTTGTGGCTTCGAATTTGTGCCGTCTTACTAATATTGCGTCTATTTCAGACTTTATGCTTTCATGAATTTCCTCAAAATAGTCTGTTATCAAATCCTGCGGGGATATTTTTAGCTTCACGGAGTCCGTATCCAAAAGATACAGAAGGAAATAAGCTAAGACCACCTTTCTGAATTCTTTATCTGTTTTAAAATCGTTGATTTTCTTAACGAATTTTAATCTGGTATCCAGCAAATCGAATACCGTGTCTTGGTTAATACTGTACTCTCTGGCCTGCTGGTAAATGAACTCTTCTTCATTGCTGGTTAACACTCCATCCTCACAGACTTCCTTTATCAAAAAGTAAAAACTTGAATTGAATTTATGATAAGAGTTAATGGCTTTTTCCACCAAACTCAAATCAACTCCATAATAATGTGCTTGTTCAGTTAGATATTCTTTTTCAGCTTCCTTTATAATGTTGTCTCTTACTACATCAAGAAAAACTTGCTCATATTTTTTGTTTCCAAACTCCAATTGCTCTTCATAAAAACTAATCTTTAAAGAGTATAGGAAATAATGAAGCGGGTTTTTCAGATAATATTTTATCTGCTTTGCGGAGATTCTAAACAATGCATGGTCAGGTGAAAGATCCCAAAATTTGTAAAGACATTTATATAAAAGCACCAGGTCCTCAACTTTATAATTGTTTGAGTTTAGTGCCAGCAAAGATTCTCGAAACAGATATTTCAAACTCTGTTTTCTTATATTAATTAACACTTCATCTTTAATATCAAGTATATACTTTCCCAGCTGCCCGCTATGGGGAATCTTATAGAGTATTGGCAGTAGTAGATACTTATGATCTTCGTCAGAAATAAACTCGCTTTTATCATATAGAGGCCTTACCAGCGGTATCTCCATAATTGAGGTTTTATCCAAACTCTTGGCCCATTGGCTAACTGCATCCAATCGCTCTAAATTAAAAACCCAGTACCCCAATGAGTTGCTTTCAGGATTTCGCACATAGGGCGCCCATCTGCCATCTAAAAGCTTAAGTTCTTTTGTATAGGATTTTGTTTCAATTCCTGATACAATAAATGATTCTATCTGCCCATCCTTGTTACTATATGGGATTAATTTGATACCATCAATATCTACGGTGCTATTCATGGAGAATAAATACTTTATGTTTTGGTGTTGAAACTATCCATTTTTCATTAAAATACCCAAAGCTTTTCACAAACGCTGCCACCAGAGCAGAGCTGTGACCCACCAACCCTCAGTAACTCAGCACACTAACCCGGCTGGCCTTCCCGGTATTGGTAAACGCCTTCAACCGTACTGGTTTCTTGGCTTCCACCGGTCCTTCATACAATGGCGAATCAACGACCGGTTCGCTGCCATCCAAGGTATAGCGGATAACAAGTCCCGGCAAGGCTATGTTGGCTTTTAGTTGGCCTTCCTCAATTATAGCTCCGGGTAGGGGCAGGCGGTAGTTGACGCCATCCCATCAGTGGTCCATTCTGACCAGTTCCCGCTGGGCAAGGGCATTGGCAAATATATTCCAGGCCTGGTCCAGCCCCTCCAGCCGTTGCTTTTTCTTAGGTAAATGGGCCCATTCGGGATCCGGGGCCCAAGCCCGTTCGGACAACCCCAGCATTTTTGGGAACAAGTAGTATTCCAGCATTTCAGGGCCTTTAACGGTTTCACTCCAGAGCTGTGCCTGAATGCCCAATAGGTTTTGGCGACTGGCTTCCGTTAGCTTTACATGGTCTTTGTATCTATCCATGTCCAGAGGATTGCCCATTATATCAACCGTGGCTGCCTGAAGCACATCTAAGGGCACCAGCTCATAGGGCTTGCGGGTGTCGACCAGTCCCGCCCAATAGAATCCGGGCTCTAACGGATCCTTGTTGTAAGCAAAATCAAAATAGAGATTGCTGGCATTACACATTACTACTTTATAACCAAGATTGGCCAGACGATAGGCCAGGTCTTCTCCAGCCACCCCCCAGGTAGCCCGCCATACATAAGGCAGGAAGTTGCTGTCCACAAATTCCGGATTGGGTACCATCACTTTTCTGGTTCCCGTTGGGTTATCAGGACCGGAATTAGGTTGCTGGATCTTATGCATGGCAATCTCTTCCCACCCTGCAGTCACTAACTGATGTTGATCGAGGATCTCATGATAGCGCCTCAAAAAATAGGCAGGAAGTCCTTTTGTGCCTTCTATGTGGGGGTTCTCTTCCAAAAACTGCGTACAAAGTGGTGATTTTTCCCAGATTCCTGATGGTACTTCATCCCCTCCGGTATGTATGGTGGTTAATTTCACTCCAGCCTCCTGATACATCTCTACTATTTCAACCACCACTTTTTCCAGAAATTGATAAAGGGATTCCTGGCAGGGACAAATAACATTGTCGGTGTACCCCTGTACGGATTGATATTCGGACTGATCATTGGGGTCCTGCAGCAGATAGGTAGGTTCACTGCTTCCTTCTGTTTCCAAGCGGCTGGCCCGAGCCTCCATGGATTTTATGGCTGCTCTGGCATGTCCTGGGAAGTTGATCTCAGGAATCACCTCTATGTGTCTTTCTGCAGCATACTGGAGGATATCTATAAACTCTTCCCGGCTGTAGTGTCCGGTCCCATGATTGTCGTCCGCTTGAGGAAATGGTCCTGATCCGTAGGCTGGCAGCAGACGGACCAGTTCATCTTCGGTGTGGCCGCGGACCGCCCCCACGGATGTTAGTTCGGGAATACCCTTTATCTCTAACCTCCAGCCTTCATCATTGCTCAAGCCGAACATGAATTTATTTAGCTTATAAAAGGCCATGATGTCTAATGTTTTTTTGATAGCCGCGGGCTTTTGAAAATTCCGGGAAACATCCAGGTACATGCCCCGGTAGGGGAACCGTGGTCCGTCCACTATGGTTTGACATTTAAGGGTCTGCGGCCCGGTGTCTGGCAAAGGCCAAAGTGAGACCAATGACTGCGTTCCATAAAATACACCGCTAAGGTCTGATCCTTGTATGTTGATCACCTCTGGTTCTATGGTTAAGCGGTAGTGTTCTTTTTCTGTTCCGCTGTAATTACCAATGGTTAGTCTTATCTGTGCTTCGCCAGGATTGTTGATTAGTGATACAGATTGGTCGGCGGTTGTAAGTTTCTCCATCAACAACTCAGCTTCGGTCTTAAGCCCATCCTGGTAACCAATGAGTAGTTGGTTGGGAATTTTGAAATGCCCTTTGCCTGGTAGCACTTGCCTGGGTGTTGGTATAACTTGTGGATCCTCTGAGGCGGAGATTAAGGTAAGGTCTTTATTTTGTTGGTATCTTAACTCAGTGGTAGGCACCGGAACATTATCAAGGTCCGATCTGCTCATCTGCTTCGGCTGCAGAAAAGGACCAACCTCATAGTTTTTAAGTACTTGAGGTTCCTGAAGGTCATCAAATACTATATAAAGTCCCGACGGGGCATCGGTAACCTTAATAGCTGATCCGTGACACTTGAGATCTGTGCGGGTGCTTTCCCCTGTACCCAAGGGTTTAAATGACTCAGTAGGAGTAATGCTGTAAAAAGTCCCGCTGACTTGATTTACTTGCAATGACCCGGAAAGACTTTCAGGAACTGGCACGCCCGTTACTTGATTGTAATAAATTGTCCACCCTGAAGCCGGGAAAGTGGATTCTCCTCCATTGGATATTGTCCAACTGCTGACATATGTTCCTCCCAAGTTCTCAATCACGGACCAGGTAATCTGTAGGTCAGAGACTACGAAAGGTTTTTCAGTATGTTCTTTACAAGAAGCAATCATAAGAATTGTCCAATAAATAGCGATTCGTTTCATAGTGATTAATAACTAAGGCCGTGCCCATATGGATAAAGTGGCTCATGTGAGTCATAGGGAACATCTTCATATTGAGCTTGGACTGCTTCCATGGAGGAAGGAATTTCAAATGGAAGATGACCCATCGGTTCTGAACGTCCAAATGCCACATCCAAAACCGCATCATCAAAGGCTCCAAATTCAGCGATCAAAGCTGAAGCTGCTTCATCTAATTCTCCTATGACCGCAGGTCGATCCAGATAAATAATGAAAACAGTGGCGGTTTTCCGTGCAATGGCCAGTAAGCGCTCAAGTTCTTCGCTTTCGAATGCCAGTGAACCCTGATGAAAGAATTGCTCTACAAAATCATCGTCTCGCGGTTCCCACGGGGCCTGTAGTCTGATTAGCGCCACATCGGCATCTTCAGGATCGTCCACGATGCGGGCATATTGTGAGGCAACAGCTGGATCGATCTGTTCAAGATATAATTTAATGTCCTCCTGCAGGGGTAGTATTGATCCCTGGGCGTTATTGCTGTTCTTTAGCAGCACCATGGCTTTACGCTGTGCCTTTGCACCTGCTTGCATGTAAGAATCCTGCCCAACCACTTTGGCTGCTTCTTTCTCATCAACATAGGGGTCATCAAACAGCCCAATTTCAAATTTTACTCTTAGCAGGCGTCGTACCGACTGGTCAAGCCGGTCTTCCGTGATTTTGCCAGTCTGCACGGCAGCCATTAGCTGAGTGCCAAGGTTGCTTCCCCCAAACTGATCCACGCCCGCATCTAGTGCCTTTAAAATTTTTTCCTCCAAACTCAGGTGTTCAACCCCCCAATCCTTTGCTTCAACAATCTCTATTCCAGCGAAAGAAAAACCTTCCAGGATCCCCCAGTCAGTGCAGACAATGCCGTTATAACCAAACTCAACTCTTAGCAGGTCATTTACTATTTCCTTATTGAAACTCATTCCGACATCCTGAGAAGTCTGTCCCACAGGCACCCCATAATAGGGCATTATCATGGCTGTTCCGGCTGCAATCGCTGCTTTAAAGGGAATCAGATGATACTTAAAGTTTTTACCCGGATACGCCTGGTCTTTTCCATAGCTAAAATGAGCATCCTCTCCATTGGCCTGAGGTCCTCCTCCGGGCCAATGTTTGGTCATGCAGGCCACACTGTTGGGGCCCAGTTCTTTTCCTTGAAACCCCATGATATAGGCGGAGGTCATGGTGGCAGCAAGTTCTGCATTTTCACCGAAAGTGCCATTGACTCGTGCCCAGCGCGGTTCAGTGGCCAAGTCGGCCATGGGATGTAAAGCAGTGCGTATGCCTACCGAACGCATTTCGTGGCTGGCGATTTGAGCAAACTTCACGGTAAGGCTGGAATCACCAATGGCTGCCAGACCAATGGGCTCCGGCCATTTCGAATAACCGCCTTCCAAAAGATTGTTACCTAGAAAATTACTAACGCCGTTGCGCGGATCCGAGCTTATAGTAATAGGAATTCCCAGCCGGTCCATTTCTGCGATCTTCTGTATGCGGTTATACCATCTTGCCAGGAATTTCGCCCTTGGCACTTCGAACAGATTAAAATGACGTACTTTCTGATTGATTATAACATCATATGAAGAAGCAGGGCTCATCATGGCCGGTTTTCTCAGCACCCGGCCTCTATCACCTACTCCTATGGGAGGATGCCAAAACATTCCCACCTTATCCTCCAGGCCCATCTGACTTAATAGGTCTTTCACTCTTGCTTCAACAAGCTGTCGACTGTCTTCGTAGATATCCAGTTTACCGTTGGCATTTAAGTCACGAAATTGATGACCTTGCTCTGTCAGGATGGGTTTCTTTACCAGTCTTGCTTTGGCCCTTTTATTAACCAACCAATAATATCCCTGAAATGAAAAATACACCACCAAGCTCAGAAGGATAATAACTCCTCCGATGTACTTGATCCATTTCCAAAACTTTCTCATTCTATGTGCAAAGTAATTGCTTATGTCAAAATATATAGGGACCCGCAGCAAAAAGTACCATAAAAACCGCCAACCTGGAGCATTAGTTGGAAGAAAAGTTGATATGAATGGTAATATTTGTATTTTTCATTCTATAAATATGAAAACAGCTGCCTGAATGGTGAAATTGCCGGTTGGGATGCCTAAGACAAAACAAATTTCAAATTTCTGTTGTAATTGTAGTCTATTTAACTTTAAATTTGCACAATCGATTACCCTTCAGGTGTAATTGATTTATACAGAAGAGGTGAGAGAACAGGCTCGAAGACCCTCTGGCAACCACCAGCACTTGCAGGAAGGTGCCAATTCCTGCCACGCCAGTTGGCGAGGACATATAAGTTAATTGCAATATGGAAACAGCAGACATTTTTACCGGTTATCTTGCCCCAGTCGGCATATCTTATCACTCAGTATTTGCTTCAGCTTGCTGTTGTAGTATCTAGCAACCCTGTCCTTGAGAAATTTTCTATAAAGAGACAGTTGTCAATTATTCTAACGTTTAATCTATCAAAAGTAACATTATGTCTGAACAACCTAAAAATTTAAGATTCGAAACTTTACAGCTTCACGCGGGACAGGAAGTCGATGAAACCACCCGTTCACGTGCGGTTCCAATTTACCAAACTACCAGCTATACCTTCAAAGACTCAGAACACGGGGCCAATCTCTTTGCCTTAAGGGAATTTGGCAACATTTATACCAGAATAATGAACCCCACTACTGACGTCCTGGAAAAGAGAATGGCCGCTCTGGAAGGAGGCGTGGCAGCTTTGGCGGTGGCTTCGGGGCAAGCCTCTCAATTCATTGCATTGAACAATATACTTCAGGCCGGCGATAATTTTATTTCAACCCGTCATCTGTATGGTGGTACATACAATCAATTCAAGGTGACCTTTAAAAGATTAGCTGTGGAGGTGCGTTTCACTGAAGATGACGAACCAGCCAGCTTTGAAAAACTAATAGATGAAAATACCAAAGCCCTCTATCTGGAAACTATTGGTAATCCGGAGTTCAACATACCGGATTTTGAAGCCATAGCACAAGTCGCGAAGGACCATGACCTTCCATTAATTGTAGACAATACTTTCGGTGCTGCAGGATATTTGTTCAGACCTCTGGAGCACGGAGCACATGTAGTGGTTACCTCTGCCACTAAGTGGATTGGCGGACATGGTAACAGCATTGGCGGGGTGATTATAGATGGTGGCAACTATAATTGGGGAAATGGAAAATATCCTCAATTCACTGAGCCTTCGGAAGGCTATCATGGAATGAAGTTCTGGGAGGTTTTCGGAGCCGATGGTCCTTTTGGTAATATCGCTTTCATAATCAGGGCCAGGGTTGAAGGTCTACGTGATTTCGGATCGGCCCTCAGTCCTTTTAATTCCTTTTTGTTTCTTACAGGTCTCGAAACCCTTGCTGTCCGAATGGACCGAATATGTCAGAATGCCTTGGATCTGGCCAATTGGCTGGAGCAGCATGACTTGGTGGATGGTGTCAATTACCCTGGACTTTCATCAAGCCCGTATAATGAGATTGGCAGCAAATACCTGAAACGAGGTTTTGGCGGAGTACTTTCATTCGAAATCAAAGGGGGTAAGGAAAACGCAGAGCAATTTGTAAATAGTCTTGAATTGATAAGCCACCTGGCCAATGTGGGAGACGCCAAGACTTTGATTATCCATCCAGCATCCACCACTCATCAGCAGCTGTCCGATGAGGAACAATTAGCAGCTGGTGTGACCCCTACCAGCCTGCGAATATCAGCTGGTCTTGAACATATTGAAGACATAAAATCGGATTTGCAACTGGCATTTGATAAAGTATTTTCAGCAGAACCTGTAGGTTGAGTTAGTTAAGCATAATGCGCCAGGAAACATTTAGATATTCTGAGGATTTTAACCTTGAACTAGGAGGCAGACTAAGAGGATTTGATCTGTGCTACGCTACCTTGGGCAGTCTAAATGCGGAGAGGGACAATGTGGTGTGGGTGTGTCATGCTTTGACAGCTAATTCTGAATTTAACGATTGGTGGTCTGGTTTGGTAGAGGGTATTTTCGATCCTTCGCGTTACTTCATTATCTGTGCTAACATGCTTGGAGGATGTTATGGAAGTACCGGGCCCCTATCAACTAATCCTGAAGATGGGAAGCCGTATTTTCACGGTTTCCCGTCTTTAACCAACCGCGATATGGTTGGTAGTTTTGATTTGCTGCGAAAGCACCTGGGCATAAAAGGCATTCATACGGTGATGGGCGGATCGATGGGCGGGCAACAGGCGTTGGAATGGAGTGTACAGTCCCCGGAATTGGTGGCAAATTTGATATTGATTGCCACTAACGCAGTGCATAGCCCCTGGGGTATTGCTTTTAATGAATCCCAGCGCATGGCAATTGAAACTGATCCTACTTGGCAAGAGTCCATCCCGGAAGCAGGTTTGAACGGTATGAATGCTGCCAGGGCGGTGGCTTTATTGTCATATAGAAGTTACCAATGTTACCATAATACTCAGAAAGAAGATAATGACCAGGTAACCGACGACTTTAGAGCGTCGTCTTACCAGCAGTATCAAGGCCGAAAGCTACATCAGCGTTTTAATGCCTACACCTACTGGTATCTGTCTAAGACTATGGACTCGCACAATATAGGACGCGGTAGAAATGGGATTGCAGCCGCTCTGGCAAAGGTAAAAGCACAAACTACTATAATAGGTATTCGGTCTGATGTTTTGTTCCCCCTGTCAGAGCAGCGATTTCTGGCAATGCATATTAGGGATTCTATGTATCATGAGATTGACTCAGATTACGGTCATGATGGGTTTTTATTAGAGCTGGGACAGCTTTCAGAAATCATTAACGGAGACCGGAAACCCGGCTCCAATCATATAATTGCCAATGGTTGAGAAGATAAAATTAGGACTGGTTGGATTTGGGTGTGTGGGCCAGGCCTTATACAAGATTATAACAGATGAGTCCCTGCCAATTGAGGTGGTGAAGATCTGTGTCAAAGACAGGGAGAAGGACAGGTCGTTATCCGGTGATCATTTCACCTACCAATATAGAGAACTGGTAGAAGACCCTGAAATTGAGGTTATAGTTGAATTAATTGATGATGCCGAGGCTGCATTTTATATGGTCAAAGACGCATTGATTGCTGGAAAAAAAGTGGTTACTGCCAATAAAAAGATGGTGGCTGAACATCTGGAAGAGTTTATGACACTCAGAGAAAATGGGGGGAAATTATGGTATGAGGCGGCTGTGTGCGGAAGTATCCCTATTGTAAAGACCATGGACCAGTTTTATAACCATGAACCAATCCGTGAGATATCCGGCATTTTTAATGGCTCCAGCAATTTTATATTATCCCAAATAGAAAATGAAGGACTTGATTATCAAGAGGCATTAACTCTGGCGCAGGAATTGGGGTTTGCCGAGTCGGACCCATTGCTTGATGTGGGCGGCTATGATACCATGAATAAATTGGTTATTCTACTATGTCATGCATTTGGCATAACTACCAGTCCCAATAGCCTGTGTACCATTGGCATCCAAAACCTGAAATCACAGGATTTGAAATTCGCAAAACAGCGAGGATTAAAAATAAAACTGGTGGCCAGGGCGGTGCGGGAAAAAGACAAGATTTATGCCTACGTGATGCCTTGTTTTGTTGAAAGCCAACATGCGCTTAGTCATGTAAGCAATGAGTTTAATGCTGTTTTGGTCAAAGGTAAATATACAGATGATCACTTGTTTACTGGGAAAGGTGCCGGAGGAGCACCCACAGCGGCATCGGTAATCGCGGATATCTACACCAGCGTGGACCAGAAGGACTATGATTATTATAAATGGAATAATCATAGGAACATGATTTTCAGTGATGATGCCATTCTTCCTATTTATCTGCGTTACCACAACGACATTGACCGGGAGGAGTTTGGGTTCGAACATATTTGGAGTGAAGGACGTTATGAAGAGGGTGGATTCGTGCTGGGAAAGACCTCTCTTAAAAATCTGTGGTCCTTAAATTCCTATATAGAGGAGCATGGACTGGCAGTAATAGGTATCGGGTTGCTTCAGGAACCAGCAAACCAGAGCAATCAGCTTAGCGAAGAAACAGTAGTATTTTAATGAGATGAGTGATTACAAACATTTTGAGTCAAAGGCTATCAGAACACAGAGCAGTAATGAGCTGCACCGTGAGCATTCCACCCCTATTTTTATGACTTCCTCATTCACTTTTGAAAATGCGGAGCAGGCACGGGCCATGTTCGCAGATGAAATTGAAGGAAGTATATATACCCGTTTCTCAAATCCGAACAACAATGAATTTATCGAGAAACTTTGTTTATTAGAGGAAACTGAAACCGGTATTGCCACTGCATCAGGGATGGCTGCCATGTTCAGCAGCATGGCTGGTTTGCTAAAAACCGGTGATCATGTGCTGGCTTCCAGATCGGTGTTTGGGTCTACGCATCAACTTTTTACCCAAATCTTTCCCAAATGGGGGATTGACCATACTTATGTGGATATTGATAAACCAGAAACCTGGGCGGAGAATATAAATTCCCATACAAAAATGATTTTCGCCGAAACTCCATCCAATCCGGGCTTGGACATCCTTGACCTTGAGTGGCTGGGCGGTTTGGCAGCGGAACACCATATAATATTAAACATTGACAATTGTTTTGCTACCCCGTTTCTGCAACAACCAACTAAGTTCGGTGCACATCTGGTGACGCATTCTGCAACCAAGTTCATCGATGGGCAAGGAAGAACAGTGGGTGGCGCGATCCTTGGATCTGAGGATTTGATTAAGGACATCAGATTCTTCACTAGACATACCGGCCCATCTCTGTCACCTTTTAATGGCTGGATACTTTCCAAGAGCCTGGAAACATTACCGGTAAGGATGGAAAAACACTGTGAGAATGCTCTGAAGATTGCCGAGTACCTGGAGGACCATGAAGAATTGGTGTCCGTCAAGTACCCGTTCTTGCCTTCACATCCACAACAACAGCTTGCAAAAAAACAAATGCGTTATGGAGGGGCCCTGGTAACATTCGTAGTTTCCGGGGGATATCGCCGGGCAGGAAGATTTATGAATAACCTGAAAATGCTGTCCCTGACAGCTAATTTGGGAGACACCCGGACCACGGTGACACACCCTTCATCAACCACACACAGCAAACTCACTAAAGAAGAGCAAATTCGTGTGGGCATAGAACCCGCCCTGATCCGGGTTTCAGTAGGTTTAGAGAATGTAAATGACATTTTAGAAGATATTGTAGGGGCATTAGAGGCCTCAAAAGAGAAAAAAGTATTAAATTGAGAATCATTTTTAAAAATTACCCGTTTATATAAAACAGAGTATTAATGAACACAATGCTTAAATCTATTTCCGGAATGTTTATCCGATATATCTACCAGTGTTGTTGCTGTTGTTGCTGTATGCCTTTTATTAAGGACCGGGGAAATAGATATTATTGAATGTAGTTGTTGTATATATATCATATAAGAAGCCCCTCGGATCTCCAGGGGCTTTTTTACTAATCGAATTTTAAAAAATATTAATAAAAAGAAAATGACTTTATCCACCACAAAATCTATAAGCAAAGCAGCTGATAAGGATATTCTGGAGCTCAGCCGGAAAATCGACGACTTTAAACAAGGAAAAATACCTGAAGAGCGATTTAAAGCTTTCCGTCTTACCCGGGGAGTTTATGGGCAGAGGCAGCTAGGTGTCCAAATGGTACGAATAAAGCTGCCATTCGGTCTGTTGACTGGAGAACAATTAATTCGCATCGCAGATATATCAGAAAAATATACCAATGGAAATATACATACCACCACTCGTCAAAATATTCAACTGCACTATATAAAAGTGGACGATAGCCCTCAATTATGGCAGGAGTTGGAAGAAGTGGGCATTACCTTGAGGGAGGCCTGTGGAAATACTGTGCGTAATATCACAGGCTCATCCTATGCAGGCATTGACCCAAACGAACCCTTTGATATTTCACCTTATGCTCAGGCGATGTTCGAGTACTTCTTAAGAAATCCTATTTGCCAGGATATGGGAAGAAAAATAAAAACAGCTTTTTCATCCAGCGAACAGGATTCAGCCTATACCTATTTTCATGATTTTGGATTCATTCCCAGAATTAAAGATGGTGAACGTGGGTTTAAAGTAGTTATTGGCGGTGGTTTGGGTGCCCAGGCATTTATCGCCCCTACAGTCTATGAGTTTTTGCCTGCCGACCGTATTATTCCATTCAAAGAAGCAGCGCTTAGGGTGTTCGACCGTTATGGAGAAAGAGCAAAACGTCTGAAAGCGCGACTGAAATTCTTGTTGGACGAGAAGAGGGGCATCGGATTGGCCAAGTTTCTGGAATTAACCGAACAGGAGATGGCAGGTCTCCCGTCCCAAACTTACCAAGTAGATATCGATGCATTTCAGGAACCCGTTCCCACAGACTATATCGCTACGGAAGAAGCAGTAGTAAAAGACCAGGAGCAGTATCAACTTTGGTTGAAAACTAATGTATTTCAACAAAAACAGCCTGATTTCTATGCGGTGAATATAAAGCTGGAGCTTGGTAACATCAAGGCCCCCACGGCCCGGTCTTTAGCGGAAGTGGTCCAAAAGTTTGCCGATGATGACATCAGGGTAACAGTTAATCAGGGATTAGTGATTAGATATATCCGTCCCCAGAATTTGACTCATTTATATAACGCCCTGAAGGAAATTGGATTAGCAGACACCAGCTTTAATACCATTGCTGATATCACCGCGTGCCCGGGAACAGACACTTGTAATCTTGGCGTAACCAATAGTACCGGTATTGCACAACAACTGGAAGCATTGGTTAGAAAGGAATATCCGCACCTGTTAACCGAGTCAGAGATCAACATCAAGATCAGTGGGTGTATGAATTCATGTGGGCAGCATATGGCCGCCAATATTGGATTCCATGGAAGTTCCATCAAAAACGGCCCCTTGGTAGTGCCTGCACTGCAGGTAGTGCTTGGTGGAGGTGTTGATGCCAGCGGTAAGGGGTTCATTGCAGAAAAGATTATCAAATTGCCTACAAAACGTATTCCTCAAGCTTTAAGACTGTTGCTTGACGACTATCAGGACGGGGCCTCAGGAGGCGCCTACTTTAATGACTACGTGGCCGGTCGCGGGAAGCGCTATTTTTACGATCTTCTAAAGCCATTGGCCAATCTGACATCGATTAAAGACTTTGAATATGTTGATTGGGGTCATTCTGAGCAATTTATTCCTGAAATCGGGGTAGGTGAATGTGCCGGTGTAAGCTACGACATGGTCGGGACCATCATTGGAGATTCCATAGAGAAACTACAGTTTGCCGAGGAAGCATATGAACAACAGCTGTGGGCCGAGTCCTTGTACAACGCTTACACCGCAATGATTGTGGCGGCCAAGGCCCTGTTGCTAACTGAGGATATCAGGTGCAATACCCATATTGGAATTCTTAAAGATTTTGACAAGCACTTTGTGCAAGAGGGAAAATTTGCGGTTCCGGAGAGTTTCGAGTCATACGTGCTGGAGTTCAATAACCAACCGCCGACACAGGATTTTGCCACAGAATATTTGAAACGGGCACAGACTTTTTTGAGTAAAGCACAAGAGTTTAGGAGTGTTGCCCTTGATGAATCTGGAAAATTAGTGGTCAATAGTTATTACAACGCCTGATGAAACCAAAATTAACTTTAGTAGGAGCGGGACCGGGCGATCCGGAGTTGATCAGCCTGAAAGGCGTTAAGGCCCTAAGCAATGCTGATGTGGTGTTGTATGATGCACTGGTACATCCTGATCTGCTGGATTATTGTTCAGAAAAAACCATAAAGATATTTGTGGGTAAGCGTGCTGGATTGCATAGTTACCAGCAACGGCAAATTAATCAATTGATCGTGAAACATGCATTACCGCAAGGTCACGTAGTGCGATTGAAAGGGGGTGATCCATTTATCTTTGGACGCGGTCAGGAGGAAATAGAATATGCTGAAACCTTTGGCATTGAAACCGCCATTGTTCCGGGAATAAGCAGTATCAATCTACCGGGTTACTATGGTATTCCTCTTACACGAAGGGGAGTAAATGAAAGTTTTTGGGTGATCACTGCAACCACCCGAAGTGGCCAATTGTCGCGTGATGTAAAATTAGCCGCTCAAACCAGCGCCACTGTGGTACTTTTAATGGGACTAAAGAAGTTGAGTACCATCGTTGAAGTATTTAAGCAAGCTGGTAAGGAATCACTGCCGATGGCGGTTATTTCAAAAGGTTCTTTACCAGAAGGCAGTTTACTTACGGGAACTGTAGATGAAATTGAAAAATTAGTAAAGAAGGAAAAACCCACCGCACCTGCTTTAATTGTTTTAGGGGAAACAGTAGGGGCGCATCCTGAGTTTTATCTAAAAGCAGAGCATTTAAGAATTGAATTATTAGAAAAATTATGAGCAGGTTAGATCAGGGGAATAATTTGTTTCCAGTGTTTCTCAAAATGGAACGACTGCACGCCTTGATAGTGGGAGGCGGAAACGTAGCTCAGGAGAAGTTGACGGCTTTGTTAAGGAACAGCCCTGAAGCAACTATTACGGTAGTGGGTATCAAAATTAAAGACAGCATAAAAGAAATGAGCCAAGAATATCCCAAAGTAGTTCTAAAGGAGAGAGCGTTTCGTCCCGTGGATCTTAAGGGTATTAATATCGCTCTGTTGGCTACAGAGAACCGAAATATAAACATCGGAATAAGTCAGTTGGCAAAATCAAAGAACATTTCAGTTAATGTAGCGGATACCCCCGATCTATGTGACTTCTACCTGGGTAGCGTAGTAAAAAAAGGCCAGTTGAAAATTGGGATCTCTACCAATGGTCAGTCCCCTACTTTTGCCAAGCGGTTTCGCCAGGTATTGGAGGAAGTGCTGCCGGAAGAAACCAACGACCTGCTCATCAACCTTCGGACCATTAGGGACAGGCTGAAGGGTGATTTCCAGTATAAAGTAAAAAAATTGAATGAATACACCGCTGAATTAGTTTCAGGAGCGGTCAGAAAATAATCGAAAAATGAACGTAAAAGAACTCAACCGTCGTTATAAGCCGCTTTCCTTTCAGGAAAGACTGGAAAAACTTTTTCAGGATTATGAACAAGATCAAATCCTGTTTACTTCTTCCTTTGGCACCACTTCTATGGCTTTACTCCATTTACTTAGCAAGGTAAAACCAGGTCATCCGGTACATTTTATCGACACCTCCTTTCACTTTGCAGAAACTTTGGAATACCGCGATCAACTGGTGGCGGACTTGGGCCTGAAGGTATTGGAGGTGAAAGCGGAAGCAAAGAAAAATAGTTTCACCAAAGAGAATCAAACCTGGAGATTCAATCAGGACTTATGTTGCTTTATCAACAAAGTAGAACCTCTGGACAAAATAAAAGGGAACTATAGTGTTTGGGTTTCAGGACTTCTTGGCTTCCAAAACATTCACAGAAAAAATAGAGATCTTTTTGAGCAAGATGGTTTGTTGAAGTTCCACCCCCTAATTGATATGACTAAGGAAGACCTCAATCTATATCGGCAGCTTTTTGAACTCCCTACACATCCTTTGATTCATCAGGGATATGATTCTGTGGGCTGTACACACTGTACCAAAAAAGGTAAGGACCGTGAGGGCCGTTGGTTGGATGTTGATAAGACAGAATGTGGTATACATGACACCCAAAGCTGGATCAGAAATCGGGTGGCTGTTTAGCTGAAATTGCCCGGGGTTTTTTTCTTTGACAGAAGTACTTAATTTGGTGCCTTCAAAAGAAAAATCTTGGAGCTTTTACCTGTAACCGACCAGCATACCCGGCAGGAGTTTTTAAAACTCCCCCTTAAAATTTACCGGGACAACCAATTTTGGATCAGACCATTGGACACGGATGTGGAAAATGTTTTTGACCCTAAAACCAATAAAACTTTTCGGAAGGG
>CAZAWQ010000129.1:0-3014 GCA_964488585.1 uncultured Roseivirgaceae bacterium | reverse complement strand
CATCTGATATACAATCTTCTATATTCTTTAGATTAAACAATAAGTTAAATACTACGGCAAAACAGACAGGATATGCTATAAGTATCGATGCCAATCTGGATCAACTTAATCCTACGGGCACTATTTACAATATTGCCAGATCTACTCCTCCAGACAATTTCGATGCTAAAAAGTGGAACACACTTGAGGTAACAGCCATTGGTACTCATCTTTCCATTTTCATCAATGATCAGTTAGTGGCAGAAGCAAATGACCAACGGTTTCACTCTGGCAAAATAGCATTGCAAGTACCATCCATAAAGGGTAGTACAATTAGGTTCAGAAATATTATGGTCCAGAAGTTAGTGACTATCGCAGTAGTAACTGAATTAGTAGAGGACCGGTATCGCTCAGATGCAGAACATTCGTGGGAACCACTTTTCGATGGAAAAAGTCTAACCGGTTGGAGTGCTATAGGTGATGGTTCCTGGGAAGTTGAGGAGGGCGTGATACATGGTTACTCAGGAGAGGAAGGAGGCTTTTTAGTAAATGAAAAATCTTATAAAAATTTCTATCTAATATCAAAATTTAAGATAATAAAAGAGGACAATAGCGGCATTTGGGTGCGAAAAAGTCCCGATTCCGTAAATGTGAGCATAACAGATGCTATCGAGTGTAATATTTATGATCACAATGGCCCCATCCATGCCTATTCTACAGGCTCAATAGCCACACACGCCAGGGCCTGGTATGGAATGATTGACTATAACGACTGGAATGAAATGGAGATTTTTGCAGAAGAGGAGCATATAGTTATGTTTGTGAATGGTGAGAAATCTTCAGAGTCTTATCTACCTTCGAAATTTAACAAAGCAGGGAACATATGCTTGCAGGGCGGGATTAAGGTCTTTGCGGAAGACAAAGGGCCGTCTGATGTGTATTTTAAAGATATGATGGTTAAATCCTTTGACTAACGCCAAAGGCTTTAAAACACCAAATAACAAAAAACCAGCACCAACTAAGTTCCATATCTCAAAATTCAAACCCTAGTCAATCTGGCCGACCCGAGATTTGCTTAATTTTTGTGATTTCAGTTATAATGAGCAAGGTCATTTGGAAGGCATTGTTTGCAGGAGTAGTGATGGCATATTAAGCGAATTTTGGTACTTCTTATTTGAGACAGTGTTGATGTCTCATCGAATTATCAAAACATAATGTTTGCTGTTAAAACTGTTATAAGTGGTGTTTAATATGTAGGTACCTGCAGTTAAGGATCTCAAGTCAAGTCGTACTATTGATCTGTCTTGTAGTTGGGGCACCAGAATCTCTTTGGCGGAGATATCAAAAAGTCGAATATTAGGAGGGCTATTGGACATTTCGGCTAGTGGAATAATCAAGTGGTCCGTCGCAGGGTTCGGATATGGCTCTTTACTCAAATCCATCTCTACCGATTCAATAGATGAATATGTAAAACGTCCGTCAAAATCGACTTGCTTGAGTCGGTAGTAGGCTATCCCTGGATAGGGATTAAGGTCCTGATAGGAATAGTCCAATAAATCATTGCTGATACCTGCTCCGGGTATAGTGCCCAATGGTTCCCAAGTCAAGTGACCATAAGTAATTGTCCGCTCAACCTGGAAATAGTCATTATTGGTTTCAGAGGCTGTTTGCCAATACAATTGGACCTTGTTTCCCGACGCAGTGGCTTTGAATGATTTCAGGGCCACCGGCAAAAGAATAGTCCCCTCAATTCTCAAATTATCGAATCGGATAAATTCTGTATCAGACGAATTGATGGTTTCCAATCTCAATTCCAAGGTGTTCCCTAAAAGCCCGGTTTGCACCACCACTGTCGAACCCCAGTCAGCATCATGATCCCGGCAATCGCCGCTGTTTATTCCATCATCACCGTATAAAGTATGGCTATTGCAGGAACTATACAGTCCACACCAGTTAAGAAAGTTCTTAACCAGATTCCATGCACCACCATCAACTCGGTAAAGAACGTTGACGTAGTCCTCATTGGTTTGATCGGCACAGGCATCCAAACCAAAGTAAAGGCCCTCGTGATCTCCCGACTCAATAATATCCAGGGAAAACTGAACACCGCTAAACCCTGAAATATCAATTGTTTCAGTTTGGAAAAAGACCACTTCATTAACATCCCTGGCTTCCAATGTACTTGAACGAATTTCCCACCAGTCTGCGGTATCAATGCAGGCAACACAACCCCCGGTAACCCAGTCCGGATCCGGATTTGCCACATTGTTATTATTTGCCGACGTAGTGCCATCAGGGTAACTGTCAAAATCCTCCAACCACACAGTAACCTGCCCAGCAGTTTTTGCCCAGAAAATCAGCATTAGAACTAACATTAAAAATCCACGTCGAACCATCACCATGTGGATGGAAAGATAGTTGGTGATGGTTACAGAAAATGAGACTGGCTCAAATGATTTTCGGTTTGGAATTTTATTGTAAAATGGATTAAACTTAAAAACATAAAGTGTTGAATTAAGTATGTGCTTATGCCAATTACAAACCGAACTCTTTATATAAGAAAATTATTTAGCTAATTTGCACCCTGTCAAAATACCATCTCTTTAATTTATTGCAGATTCTCAACATTAAAGATGGTAAATTACATTTTGATTACAACTTTCTGGACGGAGTTCATTACCATCTGACTTCGTCTAAATTGCCTGTCGGGAACACAGACTTGAAGTTCAATTTTATTCTTGATAAATCTAAGATAGATGGTACCATGAAGCCATGGTCAGGTACTGGAGCATTGTATATTAATTGTGAAAAGGCTGATGAAGAGTATTTTGAATTTATGCACATTTCAACTTATTCACTGGTGAGTTGGACCGGGTGGAGATTACACTGTTTGACTAGCATTGGATTAGTCTGGGAACTATTGACCAACCTTATTATGTAATTAATACGAAAGACTTTAAAATGAAGAGAATTAGATATATAGTATTTACTTGGCTGGTAGTGCTAGTACTGTCCACATGTTCCAGTGATGATAG
>CAZAWQ010000128.1:0-20204 GCA_964488585.1 uncultured Roseivirgaceae bacterium | reverse complement strand
AACAAGAAGCATATCATAAAATCATTTAAAGCAGATGAGGAGTTCAGCTATCAATACCAAGACTGGGAACTGCTCAACCATGACAATTTGATGGTCTTTACCGATGATAAAGAAGGAATCCTGGACAGAGAATTGCTTCCTACAATCCCACTGTCATCTCATGAAATTCACCAATTGGATTCCGCCAATTGGTATGTGAAGACTGATCATGGAACAATTAGGTTCTATGGGGAAAGCCTCCAAGCCATCCCACCAGACCGGTATCAGGACTTTCTATCGAACCACTATTTCATATGTTTATTAAAGTCTCCCAAATGGGAGATTTGGGATCGTGCCACTCTGAATAGGTTCAGTGAAAATTCCTATGACTCGGTGGCCAGACTTGGCATGAACATTATGATGATTATGGACGAACAGGGAACCACACTATTGTTCAGAAATGGCGCCACCCTCAAATTAGCTCAAAAAGACCAAGTGAGATTGATCCGGGAGGCCGACCAGTCCATAGGATTCCTTCAAATCAATGACTCGGGCGGAAAACGGCAAGTGTATGATCTGGAAGGTAACCCAATCTACCACACCTGGTACTATGATCTGCAACCGCTGGCTGCAAATCTGTTCATCATTGAAAGGAATGGTATTAAGGGTATTGTAAATTTAAAAGGAAAGATTTTGATGAAACCCCGATATCAAACCATCGTGGCAGACAGCACCAACCATATCTCGTTATTGCACAACGGTCGATTTGGGTATTTCAACCCCATTAAAGAGACGCTGATCAAGCCCCAGTACGAAAGCCGGGTAACTTACTTCGATAATCGTATATTAATCACTAGTAAAAAGGGCAAGAAGGGCTTGATTGATCATAAGAATAAGGTAGTAGTAGCCTTCGAATACGACCAAATTAAACAATGGTCAGACAGCTCCGTAATTGCTCGTAAGCAAAATAACTGGATGGTGTTAAACTATTATACCGGGGAGATAGAGTTTAAAGATATTACGGGTTTGGATTGGATATCAAACCATCAAAGTCGAAGAGCGATAATCAAGACCAAGCAAGGCTATGGCCTATTGGATAATAAGCTTGGCATGTTACTAAATCCGGGATTTAATGATATTATTAACCTGGGAACCGCTACAGAGCCAGTTTTTTTTACAGAGAAATATATACCGGAAGCAGATTATTTTGTGGTGATTTACTACAACCAACATGTGGATGTAATCAGAAAGCAGGTTTTCGATTCAGGTAACTATGATCAGGTGTACTGTTACTGATCTCGGATCTGAGATCTCTGATCTCGGCCAGAACTCCGCCGCCAGATGCTGGATCACAGGTCTTTAGTCTGTATTCTGATATTTTAGGCACATAATTTCTTTCCTATAATTCTTCGTTTCTGGATCTGAGATCAGACTTCTGAGATCACTTGTATCTTTTGATCTCTCCACTTTTTACCCTCTCCAGGTAGCTTTTTAAATCCCTTTTTATTTCAGGGGCCAAAATATACAACCCCAAAACATTCGGAAATGCCATGGCGAATATCATGGCATCACTGAAATAAAAAACACTGGTCAAGGGCAGTACAGAGCCAATAACTACAAAAACACAGAATATGATCTTATAGATGATATTATTTAAATGACTCTCACCAAATAGATAGTTCCAACTTTTTAATCCGTAATATGACCACGAGATCATGGTTGAAAGCGCAAATAGAATAACCGCTACCAGCAATATATAAGGGAACCAGGAAATGGTAGAAGCAAAGGCACGCGAAGTTAGTGACACGCCTTCAGTTGCTTCCGGATCTATGGAGCCGGTAATGACGATTACCAAAGCTGTCATAGTACATACTACTACGGTATCAATAAAAGGCTCAAGCAATGCCACAATGCCCTCACTTATTGGTTCATCCGTTCTTGCTGCTGAGTGAGCAATAGATGCTGACCCCACACCTGCCTCATTGGAGAAAGCTGCCCGTTGAAAACCTACGATTAGTACTCCTATCATTCCCCCGGCCACTCCTTTGGCTGAAAAAGCACCTGAAATTATAGAACTAAAAGCTTCAGGTATCATAGAGAAATTCATCAGAATGATAAAAAGAGCCGCCGCTAAATAAATAGCCACCATAAATGGTACTATCTTCTCAGTTACCTTCGCAATACTTTTAATACCTCCAATTATTATCAGGGCAACCACACCAGCCATAATCGCTCCGAACACCCACTCACGACCAAAAAATATGCTGTTCTCACCGCCGGTTACACTAACCAGTTGTTCGGTTGCTTGATTGATCTGTGACATATTACCTCCGCCAAAGGACCCTCCAACACAAAAGACTGCAAAAATAACCGCGCAAATTCTTCCTAACCTGCCTAGTCCACGTTTGCTCAACCCCTTACTCAGGTAGTACATGGGTCCACCAGACACCGAACCATCAGCATGTATATTGCGATACTTTACTCCCAAGGTACATTCTACGAATTTAGAAGACATACCCAAAAAGCCCGCCAGGATCATCCAAAAAGTAGCGCCCGGGCCTCCCAACGAGACGGCAATGGCCACACCGGCAATATTTCCCAAACCAACTGTTCCAGATAAAGCAGCAGTCAATGCCTGAAAATGTGAAACTTCTCCTGGATCATTTGGATCATCAAATTTTCCACGTACAACATCCAGGGCATGTTTAAATCCGTGGACATTGACAAAACCCATATAAACGGTAAAAATGATGGCCCCCACCAATAACCAAATGATAACGAAAGGCATGGAGATCCCGTTTCCTAAAGGTATCGAGATAAAAATAAAATCCCCAATAATAGTCCAGACGTCGCGTTCAACAACTGCAGCTCCGGCTTCTTCCGATTCCTGAGCGAAGTTGGTCAAATAAAAGATCACAAAAAGCAGGGAAAGGGATGCCTTCTTCATAGGTTTTATTGGTTTGATGCGGCGTAAATTATGAAATATCTGTTCAATTCAACAAATTTTTCAATTACTAAACTTAAGCCGGACAATATATCCAGTACTATGTCATGTATGAAAATGACACTAATCCCAATATGAGGCAGTAATGGCCAGCCCCGCTTCGAAACTGTGTGGCTGGTATCCAAGATCCTGGCGGGCCTTTTCAATTATGAACCCGGTTTTTAATGGACGCTTTGCAGGTTGTTTGAAAACCTCAGAATTGGTCTTGTTAATCAAAGATGCGTCAAGGGAAAAATATCGTGCGGTTATGCGTGCAATATTATATGGTGTCAATAAATCAGCGCCGGAAATGTGGTATATACCATAAGCGGACTGCCTGGCAATTTGAAAACACCCTACTGCCAGGTCTTCTACCAAGGTAGGCGTGCGAACCTGATCATCTACCACTTGTATGGATTTGCCGGATTCCAGGTTGCGCTTTACCCATAACATAATATTGGATCTGGACACACCAGGTGTAGCTCCATATACCAGAATTGTGCGGGCGATGGACCATTTTATATTACTTTCATACAATAGCTTTTCGGCGGCCCATTTGGATTGTCCATAAAAATTGACAGGATTGGGCTCATCATCTTCCTTATAAGGGCCGTTTAGCCCGTCAAAAATAAAATCCGTGGACAAATGAATTAGATGTGCATCAATTTGTGAACAGGCCTCAATTAGGTGTCCCACTGCCATTACATTCAATTGCCAGCACTTCTCCCGGTCAGTTTCACACTGGTCCACTTGTGTCATGGCCGCGGTGTTTATGATTACGGTAGGGGAATATTCTCTAACTAATTTAATCACCTGGTCTCTGTTTGCTACGTCCAGAGTAAGGTAGTCTATGTCAGCTGTTTGAATGCGGCTGGATCCTTGAGAGGTGGCGAGGAATGATGCCCGTTCATCGCTTAGCAATTGAACCAGTTTTTGCCCCAAAAGCCCATTGGCGCCGGTTATCAGTACTTTCATCAATGTTGTGGATATTGGTACCCGTAGAGCTTTGAAATCTTGGAACGCTTTAATTCTTCTACTTCAACGGTCATGGCAATTTCCTCAACGGGCTTGTCCATTCCATCGGTAGATTGTTCGGCTATAGCGTCTACTACATCCATTCCTGAAACAACCTGGCCAAATACGGTATACTCGTCATCGAGATGCGGAGCACCCCCGTCGGTAGTATAAACCTCCAGTCGCTCAGTTGCTACTTCATGACTTAGACTAACTTCGAATTCCGCTTCAATCACCGGTTTCAATTCTGTCATCTTTAATTCCAATGCTGCCTCATCTCCTCCTCGTTGTAAGCCTATAAACTCCTCTCTCAATGTTTCGTACTCAGGCATGTTTAAGAGTTTTCTCAAATATTGATTCATTTTTTCCTGATCCAACGTCAGCTCCTCTTCAGACCAGATACGACCCTGAACGATATAGAATTGGCACTCACTGGACTTTCTTTGGGGATTATTGGTTCGGGCTGCCGCTACCGCTCCTCTGGCATGGAAATTATGTGAGTGAATCTCTTCCGGTATCATAGCCTCGGAAGTTGTGGTGGTCCCTTCTTTGGCATTCACATCGCCTCCCTGCACCATAAATTCCTGAATTACCCGATAAAAATTGGTGCCATCATACCGCCCGGCTTTTGCCAGTGCAATAAAGTTGTCCTTGTGTAAAGGGGTGTCATCGAAAAGGATGAGTTTTATTTCTCCGAAAGTTGTTTTAATAGTCACTAGATAGTCCTTTTTGGGTGCACAAGAAACCACCGTGAGACTCAGTAGCAGCAGAGCTATTACTGAAATATTATTTTTAATTATCATATTTAATTATCCAAATGTGATTTAATTTCTTTCAGGATCTTTGCCCCACCAGACCCAAGAACATTTTGCCCAAGTTTTTCTCCTAACTTAAGTGCCTGGTCCGACGGACCTTCCAAACTAATTTTTACCACTTGTTGCCCATCCAGGCTAATGATCCCACCCAATACTCTTATTGTTGTACCTGTTAGTTCTGCATGTGCAAAAGCTGGAATACTACATCCACCCTGAATGGTATAAAGAAATGCTCTTTCTGTGGTAAGACAGTATTCCGTTGACAGATCATTTAAACAATTCCTTATAGATTTCTTTATTTGAGTTTCAATTTTCTTGCTGACCTCGATGGCCATGCTGCCCTGACCAACGGCAGGCACAAAATCACTCTTTGGCAGCGAATGCCTGATCAACCCAGCCAAGCCAAGCCGATGTATACCAGCATAAGCCAGCGCCAAGGCGTCCATTCCTCCCTGTTTTAGTTTTTTTAAACGAGTTTGTAGATTACCCCGGACTGGAACCATACGAATGCCAGGGTAGTAATGTTTAAACAAGGCCACTCTTCTGGTAGATGAAGTGCCAATAGTAATACTCTGCTTCAAATCAAGCTTGTCCTGGTAGCTGACCAGTACATCATGCGCCAGTTCTCTAGCAGTGTATGCAATTATTTCAAACTCTTCTGGCAACTCTGAAGGCAGATCTTTGGCGCTGTGGACTGCCAGGTCAATAGTTCCTGAAGCCAATTCTTGCTCCAATTCTGCGGTAAATACTCCTTTGCGGCCAATCTCTGGAATCGGTAGGTTCAACATTTGGTCACCCTTGGTATCCATTGGGATAAGCTCGCATTCCAGGTCCACCGACTCCAACCGTTTAGCTATCCAGTTGGCTTGCCATAGGGCCAAGGTACTGCGCCTGGTACCGATTCTAATTTTGGGTTTCAAATTGCCGGGCTTTCAATAGTTTGGAAATATTTAGGGCCAGATCTAAAAAGATCATTTTTGGGCTGCCGTTTCTCTCCAGGTGAAACAATGCCTCTGTAAACAAGTTGGTAAGAGGCTCAACTTTTTCAGGTGTAACCACTTGTGAGAACTTTTTTACGAACTCCTTCTCATCTTCCGTAAGTTTGAGCAGTTGAGAATTTCCGTAGTGCACAACCAAGGTATCCCGCAATGTTGAAAGGCCAAACCTAATAAAACCTTTTTGTGAAATCTTGGTCATTTTGTGAAATTCTTCGGACCACCCTACCAACTTGGTATAGTTTTGACCGTAACACAATCGCATCCACTCTTTAAAGGATTCCACGCTGTCTTCTTCAACCTCTGAAGCTAGCCTTAGAGCCAATTTCAAGTTACCAGCAGCTAATCTGGCAATATGGGAAGCCCTATCCTGAGCAACACCTGCTGCTACCAACTGTAGCTGGATTTCCTCATCTTCAAACGCCCGGATCAGCACTTTTTGTGTTCGGGACAATATAGTCTCAAGTAATTTTTCTGAGTCATGTGCCACCAATAGAAATACGGTGTTTTTCGACGGTTCTTCCAGAACTTTTAACAGTCCATTAGCCGCCGCAGGGTGCATATATTCAGGCATCCAGATAATCATAATCTTGTACGTTCCCTCAAATGCCTTTAATGACAATTTTTTGATTATGGCTCTACTTTCTTCTTTTGAGATATTCAGGTTTTTGTTCTCACCCCATACCCCGCTCCAGTCGGCAACATCACCATACAAATTCTCCCCCAAAAAGGAACGCCATTCTTTGAGAAAATTGTTGCTCACCGCTTCTTTACCGTGAAACTTTTCTGTGCCACTTACTGGAAAAATATAATGGACATCGGGGTGAATGTACTTTTGGTTCTTCAAACAAGACGGGCATTGGCCGCAACTGTCACTTTCATCCGGATCCTCACAATTAAGATAACTGGCAAAGGCAATAGCCATGGCCAGATTGGCGCTCCCTTCTGGGCCAACGAAGAGTTGGGCATGAGCTACATGGTCTTTTCTTACAGCTTCAATTAAGCTGGTTTTGGTTTGGTCCAAACCCTGTATGTCTGTGAATTGCATTTTCTAAGTCAATGCCGGTAAACGATACTCAGCAGTCTGTTGAAATATATTTTCAAGAATGCTTCTTTCTACCTCATCAAGAGGCAGGGAACGGCGTTCCATTACTTTTGCGGCGGTTTCGCAGGCCTTTTCAAAATTATATTCAGTGGTAGTTTCCGTGCCGCCCCAAACAAAAGAAGGAACGAATTTGGCAGGAAACCCGGCTCCATGAATATTGGCGCATACGCCTACCACAGTGCCCGTATTAAACATGGTATTGATTGAGCTCTTACTGTGATCGCCCATGATAACTCCACAGAACTGTAGGCCGGTATCTACAAACTCGTCTTCATGGTAATTCCATAAACGTACATTGGAATAGTTATTCTTCAAGTTCGAGTTATTGGTATCAGCTCCCAAATTACACCAGGATCCAATTACACAATTACCTAAAAAGCCTTCATGGGCCTTGTTACTATTGCTTTGAAAGATAACATTACCTACCTCCCCACCGATTTTACAATATGGTCCAATCGTAGTATTAGGTCTCATTTTACCACCCAACCTTAATTGTGCATGATTGCCTAAGGCAAATGGCCCTTGTATAATAGTGCCCTCCTGAATTTCCGAATTGGAGCCAAGATACACCGGACCGTTCTCAGCATTTATAATAGATGCTTTTATTTGGACGCCCTCTTCAATAAAAATGTTATCCTCATTATATACTATGGTATGTGGGTCGAGTAATGGCTGGCTTGTCCGACCGCTAACCATCCTTTGATAATCTGCTCTTATTTGATCGCCATTGGACAGGAAAAGCTGCCAGGTATTTCTTATCAGGGTCATTGAGTTTTCATAGGCATCGCATTGTCTCACCACACCAGCCAGTTCATCCGGTGAATCAAATGGACCGGATCGAAATGCAATGGTTATGTCTCCTTGTCTTAAGCCATTACCGGTAGAAAGATTGCCGATTTTTTTCAACAGTTGCTGATCGGGACATAGAGCCCCGTTAATGTATAGATTATCCTCCTGTATGACTGCCGGATATTTTGTACTAAGATAATCTTGAGTAAAACAGCTTACAGAATGGTTAAACTCATATGCCCATTTTTCAGAAATGGTCATGATACCCAATCGAATGTCGGCTACGGGTCTGGTAAATGTCAGAGGAAGCAGGGAACGCCTGATCTCAGGATGATCAAACAACAAGATATTCATAAGCACAAAAATAAAAAAGTCTCACAAAATAAGTTATCCATGAGACTTAATTCAAAGTGCTTGCTCTTATTTTTTCTTGTATCGACGATTGAATTTCTCAACCCGACCAGCTGTGTCTAAGAATACCCGTTTTCCCGTATAGAAAGGATGCGAGGCCGAACTCACTTCTACCTTGATCATGGGATAAGTGTTTCCATCTTCCCATTTAATGGTCTCCTCCGACGTCATGGTAGACTTTGTAAGAAACTTGTACTCGCTTTGAGTATCAAAGAAAACCACTTCTTTATATTTTGGATGGATGTCTTTTTTCATGATTGATTTACAATTAATTCTATGCCCAAAAACGAGGCACAAAGCTAAGCAAAGAATAATTTATTATCAAACTTTCTCCGAGCTATTAACCACCGTGTTGAATCGGGCCCTTTTTTGTTGCAATATGTTAACTTGCGACGTAATAGTGTAAACTCGAATGACTAAACACTTACTGTCACTATTGATTGCTTTGGGAAGTGCTTTATTAATCCAGGCCCAAAGTACCAATATCCCACTTGATCCGGACTATTATCACCTTATTCAGCGATACGAAATCAAATCAGGGCACTTCGCATCGAGTTTTCACAGCAATATAAAACCATATCGGAGGTCGGACGTCGCAGAATTTGTTGATACCCTGTATGACACAAACAGGGCCATGTCGAAGGTAGACCGATTCAACCTCCAGTATCTGGCCAATGATAACTGGGAGTGGTCCAAACACCATAAGAATGTCAGTAAAAAACCTTTGTTTAAATCTCTATACAAGAATAAATCAGACCTTTTCCACGTTGATACCAAAGATTTTGATCTACACATAAGTCCGGTATTTCATTTCGGTTATGGCATAGAGAAGGGAGAGGACAACATTTTTACCAATTCAAGGGGTCTGGTAATTCGCGGTATGATCAGTAAAAAAGTAGGATTTTATACCTACCTGGTGGAAAACCAGATGAGGTTCCCAAGTTATGTCCGCGACTGGATCAATGACGATCGTTTTGTGATCCCGGGCGAGGGATTCTGGAAAAGCTTTAAAGATAATGGCGTTGATTTTTTTACAGCCCGTGGTTACATAAGTTTTGATGCTGCCAAGTTTATAAATTTTCAATTTGGACACGATAAACAATTCATTGGTAATGGCTACCGGTCTTTGGTTTTATCGGACTTTTCCAATAACCATTTATTTCTAAAGATAAATACCAATGTCTGGCGACTTCACTATTCATTCATGGTTTCGGAGATGAGAGCTGATGCTCCCGGCAATTCCGGGGGCTCTTTTTCTTCGGTAGACTTTCCAAAAAAGTACCTGGCCTTCCATCGAATTGGAGTTAATGTTACTGATCAATTAAATTTGGGGATTTTTGAAGCCATTGCCTTTGGTCAACATGAGGACAGTACAGGCACCTCGTTTGAACTGGACTATTTGAATCCCATAATTTTTTACCGGGCCATCGAACAATCCGGCGGGAGCCAGGATAATGCCTTGTTTGGAGCAGATATTACCTGGAATTTCCTGAAAAGATTCTCGTTTTATGGGCAAGTAGTATTAGATGAATTTCTACTAAGGGAAGTAAAGGCTGGCGATGGATGGTGGGGTAACAAAATTGCCTATCAAATAGGCTTGAAATATATAGATGTATTTGGAGTCAATAACCTTGATCTACAGTTGGAAGGAAATTTTGCACGACCTTATACATATGCACATGTTAATAATTTTACCAGCTTTTCTCATTACAAACAACCTTTGGCGCATCCACTAGGGGCTAATTTCAAGGAATTTGTGGCCATCGCACAGTATCAGCCTGTTCCAAAATTGAGGTTGTCCGGAAAGCTGGTAGTTGCGAATTATGGTGCAGATACCGATAGTACTAATTGGGGAGGAGACGTATTGAAAAGTTACAACGATCGTGAAATGGATTTTAATAATAAGATTGGTCAGGGCGTCGGCACAGATCTTTTCTATTTTGACATTACCGCATCATATCAATTGAAACACAATCTATTCTTAGATTTTAATCAGGTATTTAGAACATTAAAAAGTGAGTTGCCCCAAAGAAACGCCGACAATGTGGTTACTTCACTATCAATCCGTTTGAATATCTCCAGACGTGAACACGTATTCTGAACTTAGCGCGGAACTGTGTCTTTTAATGATACTCAAAAACAGTAACTTGCACCTTTTAGAGCTGACGGCTAAACCGTATAAATGAACACCTATCTCAGAATATTAACGTTTGCCAGGCCTTTGCGGCATTATCTACCACAGTACATAACTTTCACACTGCTGGGAATTATATTCGGGTTGATCAATCTCACCTTATTAATACCGTTGTTTGATGTCATCTTTCAACAGATGGATATCGCTGAAATACAGGTATACCAGTCCAATCCGGCTTTCTCTCCTACACTGGGGTATTTAAAGCACAAATTCTATTACTTTCTTATTTCGTTCACCGAGACCTACGGAAAATTTGGTACGTTGGCATACATCACAGTAGTAACCGTTGTTGCCAATCTAATATCCAATATTTTCAGATATTTATCACAGATTATACTTGCAAAAGTTCGAGCCAGGACTGTTCGGGGACTAAGACTGGCTATTTTCGAAAAGATCAGTTTACTGCATTTGGGGTTTTTCACTGACCAGCGAAAAGGTGACATCACTTCGAGGATCACAAACGATGTACAAGAGGTTGAAAATGGCATAGTCCATTCCATGCAGGTTATTTTTAGAGACCCTGCAAGTATCATACTTTACTTCATCTGGCTGTTTGTCATGTCTTTCAAACTTACATTGTTCACCCTAATAGTATTACCCATCGCTGGAATACTTGTTTCGGGAATTGTAAAGAAACTTCGCAGTATTGCTCTTGCCGGACAGGAATCTTTAGGACGGATTCTCAACCAGGTAGATGAAACATTCTCAGGAATAAGAATTATAAAAGCGTTCAATGCCAGAGACTATACCATGACGAAATTCTCCAAAGAAATAGACCGCTATGCCAGTATTAACATTTCTATGGCCCGGAAAAACGAACTGGCGTCTCCGGTATCAGAGTTTTTAGGCATTATAGTGGTTGGGGGTATTTTGTTGTATGGTGGAAATCTGGTTTTAAACAATCAATCTGCCTTAGACGGAGCAGCATTTCTCACTTATTTAGTAGTATTCGCACAACTACTGGCACCTTCCAAAGCCATCTCCAAAGCTTACAGCAGTATCCAAAGAGCTCTGGCATCAGCTGGAAGGATCTTTGAAATTATAGACATAGTTCCTGAAATAAAAGAAACCGATCATGCCCATGCCACCGCTCAATTCAATAAGTCAATTGAATTGAAAAATGTGAGCTTTTCATATGACAATGAGCAAGTACTTGAAGATATCAACCTTGTACTTCCCAGAGGTCGTACTGTTGCTCTGGTTGGACCATCGGGCAGTGGTAAATCAACCCTGGTTGATCTGATTCCAAGGTTTTACGACCCTTCTAAAGGCCAGGTGTTATTGGATGGTAAACCATTGAAAGATTACAAACTGGAAGCTTTGCGCGGTTTAATGGGAATTGTAAGTCAAGAGTCAATTTTGTTTAATGATACTGTTTTCAATAATATTGCTTTTGGAATGCCACAGGCAAGTCATGAGGAGGTAATCAAAGCCGCAGAAATTGCCAATGCACACGAATTTATTCTTAAGCTTGAGCATGGCTACCAAACAGAGATAGGGGAACGAGGCAGCAAATTATCCGGTGGTGAAAGGCAAAGGCTGAGTATTGCCAGGGCTGTACTGAAGAACCCGCCGATTTTGATTCTTGACGAAGCCACCTCCGCCCTTGACTCCGAATCAGAAAATCTGGTACAAGAAGCTTTGTCAAACTTAATGAAAAACCGGACTTCAATAGTTATTGCACACCGGTTGAGCACCATACAGAATGCTGATGAAATCATCGTCTTACAGGAAGGACGGATAATAGAGCGAGGCACGCATCACCAACTGTTGGACAGGGGAGGTCTCTACGGAAAACTAAATGCAATGCAGGCAATATAAATTGGCCGGCCATGAAAAGATTTAAATCGATATTCCACACCTTATACGTTGCTTACCTGTTTTTCTCGGTACTCATGTTCATTTTCAAGGAATCCCTGCTCCAGCAAATGGACCCCGATTTCCTAGTTAGATTTCTCAATTTTTGGGTGATACTGGGATTTGTTTTCTTTATAGCAATTTGGGTCATACAGACCATTCATATTGGATTCCTAAAGAAAGACATCATGGAGCATGAAGAAAAAATATTGGAACTGAAAAGCAAATTGTATGATATCAGCCGGGACAGTGATCCAGACCCTGTTGAAAACCCTGAAGATGACACTGTCGCTCAAAAGAATTCTGAGTAATGCTGCTAGCTAAAACCTTTGGCAGCGCTGTTCAAGGAGTTGACGCTTGCATGATAACTATTGAAGTTCAGGTGGGAGAAGGCAGTAAATTCTATATGGTGGGATTAGCTGACAGTGCCATTAAGGAAAGTCAACACCGGGTGGTATCTGCTATCAAATATCTTAAATACCGGATGCCAATGCAAAAGGTAGTGGTCAACCTTGCACCCGCAGGTATTAAGAAAGAAGGTTCTGCTTACGATTTGCCAATAGCCTTGGGCTACCTGATGGCCACTCATCAGCTAAAATCTGAGCTGCTGGAAAAATACCTTATCATGGGAGAGTTATCGTTGGACGGCCAGCTCAGATCCATAAAGGGTGTCCTTCCCATAGCCATTGAAGCCAGGAGACTGGGATTTAAAGGAATAGTCCTCCCCAAAGACAATGGAAAGGAAGCCGGTATTGTCGATAATATTGAGGTTTTTGCGGTAAGCACTATGAAAGAGGCCATTGACTTTTTTGAACAAAAGGGCTCTTTTAGTCCTGTAGTGACAGATACCCGCGACATTTTCTATCATCACATCAATAATTACCGATTCGACTTTTCTGAAGTTCAGGGTCAGGAAAATATTAAAAGGGCTCTGGAAATTGCTGCTGCCGGTGGCCATAATGTTATAATGATCGGCCCTCCCGGTGCGGGAAAGACCATGTTAGCTAAAAGGTTGCCTTCTATTTTGCCACCATTGACGTTACACGAAGCCCTTGAAACCACCAAAATACACTCGGTCGCCGGGAAACTTATGACCAATGCCTCTCTGATGACCACACGTCCTTTCCGGGCGCCTCATCATACCATTAGTTATATTGCTTTGGTAGGAGGTGGAGGAATTCCACAGCCAGGTGAAATCTCCCTGGCTCATAATGGTGTGCTGTTTTTGGATGAACTTCCAGAATTTCAACGAAAGGCATTGGAGGTACTTAGGCAACCATTGGAGGAACGGCGGGTGACTATTTCCCGAGCCAAATTTTCCGTTGAGTATCCTGCCAACTTTATGCTTATAGCCAGTATGAACCCCTGTCCCTGCGGATTCTACAATCACCCCGATAAAGATTGCGTTTGTGCCCCTTCGGCGGTTCAACGATATCTCAACAAGATAAGTGGCCCTTTGCTGGATCGGATAGATATCCATGTTGAAGTTACCCCGGTGGCATTTGATGAAATGATCAGAGACCGTCCGGCGGAGAGCAGCAAGACAATTCGCGAGCGAGTAATAAAAGCCCGGGAGTTTCAGGGCGAACGTTTTGGTTCTACTCCATATATTTTTTCCAATTCTATGATGCCATCCAAGCTGGTAAAACAGGTATGTATTATTAACACTGCTGGGAAAACACTATTGAGGACAGCAATCGAAAAGCTAGGTTTATCTGCCCGGGCCTACACACATATTCTGAAAGTTTCCAGAACCATTGCAGATCTTGCTGGCAGTAGAGAAATTAAGGTAGAACACCTGGCCGAGGCCATTCAATATCGCACCCTGGATCGGGCAGAGTGGGCGCAGTGAAAATTAGAGACGAGGGACAATGGGAACGCCGAACACAGCATAAATCCTCTAATTATGGCCATGCAATTACCTCCACTAGCACAAAAAACCCACTATAGATTACTGATGTAAGTTTTTGTCCATTCCACCACCTTTTTTAAGGTTACTATTAAACAAACCCCGGGATTAAAGAGTACTCTGATTGACCAGAAGATTTTTTTAACCAACACCCGGGTTTATGATCACACCTATACTCAATTACAAATTCAACCGTGCTGGATATATGACTTTACTGCTGCTGGCAGTAAGCACTTCTTTCCTTTTTGGGAATGGAAATGATCCCTGTACCGCCGTCGCCGCTGAAAATGCCGGCCATGCCATCTGGTTAAGTAAGTACCACCAAGGCAAACATGCCGATTTCTATTTTGATGATCAAGGTGGAAAATTGGAAGAGAATGAAGATGGCACTGCGCATGTCTATGGTATCATCTACAATAAAAAAGACCCTCAAGATCAATGGGAGGTTCAACTTTGGCTTTCAAACCGTATGAATTGGGATGAATGGTCCGCCTGGGGAAGAAAGTACAAAGATCAGAATAACAAAGCAGATGATCTATACAAAACATGGTCCTACTATATTATGGATCCCGACAAAAACTCCATGTTGGTGGGTAAAGGAAAAAATGAAGGTACCACTGTGCCCATCAAACACAATCCCATTGACTATAGCTATGGTTTTCAGGTCGGCCAGGCTGCCAATGATAAAAACAAGCATTTTGGGATGTCCGGATGGTTCCTATACTTCTTGGATGGGGACAAACCCCGTCAGGGCGATTTCAATTTCGATCTGAGTTGTGAAACGAATTCTCCTGACGATTGCCCTGAATGCTTTTCGACTTCCTTATTAAATTCTTCTGTAAACAATGAAGGCATTAGAGAATACACCCTTGAGGTGAGCAATGATGGTAGCTGCCGTCACGCACTTTCGCATTACACAATTGCCCTACCCTGTGGGACCATTACAGATGTATACAACTCAGAAGGTTGGAAAGTGGAAATAGGTAAAGATCCAACTACTGGACTTAACGGTTTAAAAATAGACGACATAAGTGGTTTTGGTGAGGCGAATCAACCAGGAAGCTTCACCGTTACTTTTTCTATTAGCAATGATGATCCATCCTGTACAGAAACCCTGAATTCTTGGGAAGCAAATGTAGCTTACAAAGCTGGGCAGTGCATTACCTCAAAGACAATTGTCATGGGTGAAGAACCCGGTGGATTTGATGAATCGGATTGTAATGTCAATGACCTGGCTGCAGATTTCAACACGACCGATGTATCTTGTGCCGATGCACTGGACGGCAGCATCAATATTGAAATTATCGGTGGTGTAGCTCCATTCATTTTTGCCTGGTCCCATGGCGCTGCCACTCAGGATCTGATTGGACTTGGAGGCGGAAACTACTCTGTTACCATTACCGATGCCAACGACCTCACTCTAGAGCTTGCCGGAACGGTTTTCGAACCTGGATCACTTTCTATACAGGGAATGGTTAGCCCGCTGACCTGTGGAGCCACCAATGGTACTATTACACTTATGGTTTCAGGTGGTACTTCTCCCTACTCATACAGCTGGTCCAATGGGAGCACTGAAAGAGACCTGACCGGGCTGAATGCGGACACTTATCAAGTAACAGTTACCGATGCCAACGAATGTTTTATAACTGAAGAATTCGTTTTAATGGCCACTTCTGATATTTCTGCTACCATTACAACTAATGGCTGTAATGATGGTTCCCTGGTACTGGACATTGTGGGAGGCGTGCCTCCGTATAACTATTCCTGGTCAAAAGGGGAAACCACCAAAGACATAATAGTATCAACAACTGGCACCTATGATGTGCGTATTGTTGATGTAAATGGATGTACCACTTCTGCCAGTTTCACGGTTGATAATCCTACTATATCTGAATTATCGATTGTACCCACTTTACCAACCTGTGCGGGAAACGCCGATGGCGGGATTGACTTAACTGTTACTGGAGCAGAAGCACCATACACCTTTATTTGGACCAATGGTACTCCCAGTGTCGAAATCGCTGACAGTGAGGACCTGACCAATGTTATTTCCGGAAGTTATACTGTCTTGGTAACGGACAAAAACGGCTGTACTCAGGAATTAACCTATTTCCTTCGCAATCCACTGAGTATTTTTATAACTGCCGATGTGGTTGCTGTCAACTGTGACGGAAATCAAAATGATGGTGCCCTTACTAACGTGAAAGTCTTCCCAACCGGATCTTATAATTACTCCTGGTCTAATGGCGCAACTAGTGAAAGTATCGCTGATCTGGCACCAGGTTCGTATACCTTAACTGTGACCGATCCCATCAGCGGATGCTCAGGAACAAGAACCTTTAATCTTAATGCACCAATACCTCCACAAGTTGATATTTCTCTTCAATATTGTGGTGGTAGAATTTGCCCATCGTTGAATGGTGCCGAAGAACTTACATTTGAGTGGACAGACCCCAGTGGAAATTTAATTTCATCATTCGATGGATGCATTGATGTTAATGATGTCGGTACCTATACACTTGAGATAATTAACGTTAATGGATGTAAAAAGGCTGCTACCTACACTATTGGGTCCATAATCCCTGCTCTTAGTACCAGTCTGACAGTTTCTGAAGTGACCTGTGCTGGCGGTAATGATGGCACTGCTTCAGTGTCGATAACAGGTGGGGACGGAAATTATACCATTCTTTGGTCTAATGGAATGTCAACTACAAGTATTAGTGGTCTGGCTGCCAAAAGTTACACCGTGAAAGTAACGGATGGGAATGACTGCCAGGAATTCCGAGCTTTCAACATTCAAGAGCCCCAGGGGCTTGAAATATCCGCTTCTACCATTACCGAGGTTAGTTGTAATGGTGAGTCAGACGGAGCCATAGATATCATGGTAGCAAATGGAACCGCTCCATATAGCTATCAGTGGTCCGATGGATCAACTTCTGAAGACCTGACAGCGGTAGCAGCTGGCCCCTATTCTGTAACCATCAGCGATGCCAATGGATGTAGTGTAGTGATGGATTATGATCTCATGGTGGACCCTGATAACACTAATTGCGATAGTGGTAACGGTGATGGTGGTAACACCGGTGGTGGTGATGGAGGAGACAATGGCAATGGCGATAGCAATGGTGATGGTACTACCGACCCCTGTGTAAGAGACTGTAATACCTGCGACGGTAAAATCACAGAACTGACACTTAAATATCTGGGTGATAAACCAAATGCTCAGATTATGGTGAAGCAGAAAAATGGTGGTCAGGTAGTCTTTGATGCAATAGTTGCTCCAGAGGGTGAATTCAGTTTCACCGGTACCGACAATAAAGGATCGCTTTCTTCGGAGATTATTATTAGCATAAACGGTATTGAAGAAACTACCATACACACCAGTTGTTCTCAGCCTATTGGGCCTGGTGTGATCGCCGGAGCATTTGAAGTGGTTGAAGGCGAAAGCCGTAACGGTGGCCCCTTATGTCCAATAGACCCGAACACACAACAGGAGCAAGAACAACTGCAAGAGGAGGAACCACAGGGAGAAGACTGCAGTGAGTGTCATGAAAGTGAAATAATAAGCATTGCAGAGACCAAGGAAGGTTGCATAACCTATACTATTGAAGTATTCAATAACGGATCTTGTGCTCATGCACTTTCACACTACAGTATTCGTGTTCCTTGTGGAATCGTTACCGAGGCAAGTAATTCAGGAGGATGGAAAATGGAACTAAATAGTAAGGACCTCCATACCAACCTATATGGATTAAAAGTTGACGATATACATGGTTTCGGTGAAAACGGTCAGGACGGGTCTTTTACTGTTACTTATACAGTTTGTCCAAATCAGGATGATGAATGTAAAACGAAGTTGCAATCTGAAGACATCATTGTGGGCTACAAGGCCGCTCAATGTGCTAAGATCGAGACCATTGAACTCAATGATCAGGTAGCTAATTTTGACCAGGAAAAGGATAATATACCCTTGACATTCATAAAATTCAGTGTTTATCCCAATCCGTTTAAATCAGGAGGCTCTAACAGTTTAAACCTGGAATTCCAGGAAGCAAACATAGGTGAAGAACTATCAGTAAAAATTATGGGTGTCACCGGTAAGAGCATTTACACCAAGCGGCTTGAAATAACCAAGGAAAACCAAGTGTTGCCCCTGCAAATAGCTGGAATGAGCCCGGGTGTATATTTTGTAACCATTACCAGCCACCACAAGGTGTATACGGAAAAAATAATCATTAAATAGTGTAGTAGATATTTAAGATTATCCACCTAGTGGTTATCTCGAAAAGCGAGTGGAGAGTTATCTCAAAGCTCGCTTTTTTTTATGCGCGGAGATTTTACCCAGCTTATGCACTAGAAATCTAATCCGGGTTTAATACTTTTATTGAATCTTACCAATAGAAAAATCTTCATGCTTAAAGCCCAACATTTAATCACGATATTTTTACTAACCGTTTGCATTACTTATGGCCAAGAAGTATTAAAAGCACCTGACCGATCTGAAGGGGATGGACCATATTCCCAACTGATTATTAGGGGCGCCATACTTATCAATGGCACTGGGGCTCCTCCCATTGGACCGGTGGACATTGTGGTAGAAAACAACCGGATCAGCAGTATTAAAGTTGTTGGGTACCCCGGCGTGCCGATCGAACCGTCTGATAGACCGGTGGCCCAAGCTGGTGGCCGGGTGATTGACGCTCATGGAATGTATGTGCTCCCGGGGTTGATAGATATGCACGGGCACATTGGAGGCAGTGCCCAGGGGGCCTATGCAGAATATGTCTTCAAACTGTGGATGGCCCATGGTATTACTACTATCCGTGATCCTTCCTGTAGCAACGGCCTGGAATGGGTTTTGGAACACAAAAGAAAAAGCACCGCCAATGAGATCACTGCCCCCAGGATCTTTGCCTATACTTCCTTCGGTCAGGGAATTGGGGATCCCATTACCAGCCCAGCTGACGCCAGGGACTGGGTAAAGAAGAATGCGAGTAATGGGGCAGATGGTATCAAGTTTTTTGGTACTCGACCTGATATCATGGAAGCAGCTCTTGATGAAAACAAGAAGCTGGGGTTACGCGCTGCCTGTCACCATGCCCAGATGGATGTGGCCTGGCTGAACGTAGTACAAACTGCTCGTATGGGGCTAAACAGCATGGAACATCGGTATGGATTGCCGGAGGCCATGTTTACCGACCGTACCATCCAAGACTATCCTCTGGATTATAATTACAGAAATGAACAACATCGATTTAGTGAAGCAGGCAAACTCTGGCAACAAGCGGCTGCACCGGGCAGCCATAAATGGAATGAGGTTATGGAAACCTTACTGGCACTGGACTTCACCCTCGACCCTACCTTTAATATCTACGAAGCCAGCCGAGATTTGATGCGGGCACGCAGGGCCGAGTGGCATGAAGAATATACCCTACCTTCCCTGTGGGAGTTTTATCAGCCTAGCAAGAAATCCCACGGATCCTATTGGCACTTTTGGGGCACTGAACAGGAGATCGATTGGAAAAAGAATTATCTGCTATGGATGCAGTTTGTGAATGAGTATAAAAACCGGGGAGGCCGGGTAACAACCGGCTCAGATTCAGGATTTATCTTTCAACTTTATGGCTTTGCGTATGTCCGAGAGTTGGAATTGCTGCGGGAAGCAGGATTCCATCCACTAGAAGTAATTCGTGCCGCCACCCTCAAAGGAGCAGAAGCATTAGGAGCTGCTCATGAGATCGGTTCCATTGAAGTAGGTAAACTGGCAGACCTGGTGATCATTGAAGAAAATCCACTACAAAACCTGAAGGTACTTTATGGTACCGGCGCCATCAAATTGACGGATGATAATGAAGTAGTGCGTGTGGGTGGAGTGAAATTTACCATCAAGGATGGCATTGTGTACGATGCCAAAAAATTATTGGCAGATGTAAAGCGGATGGTTCGGGAGGCCAAGGAAAAAGATGGGTATGAGATCTATCAACCAGGTAGAAAATTTCGGCAGGTGCCGAAATAAACCTCAAGCATCAAAAAATGAATTCCAAATAAGCTCCAAATAACAATTTTCAAGCACCAAACAAGACTTCCTAAGGCACTGTAAAGTCAACAGCTCGTTATCACCACTATAAGGTAGGCTTCTCTCTAAGAGATAAT
>CAZAWQ010000127.1:0-2493 GCA_964488585.1 uncultured Roseivirgaceae bacterium | reverse complement strand
GGATTCAAATCGATCAGTGGGAACCATGTACTCTGAATCTGTATTTGTAGTTTATGTCCTTTTTTGAAAGTGTGATGAATATCTTGTAATTTAATCGTCACCGCCGTTTTCTTATGAGGTACAAAAGGTTCCGGTTTGCTGAAATTATTTCTAAACCTACCTCGCATTACTTCACTTCGCACCATCATATGATAATTACTCATATTTAAGTGATCCTGGGTTTCTTCGGTATTCTGTGCATCTCCCGGAAATACATCGATCACTTTTACGATCCAATCTGCATCGGTCCCGGTTGTGGAAACATTCAACTTCGCGAAAATATCACCCGCCATAGTCATGTCTTCAGTCAGGACAGGGGTTTCAAATACCAAAACATCAGTCCGACTGGCAGCGAAACGTTGATCATCGGTCATGTACTTTCTAGGTGTGAAGACCATTTTAATGTCTTCCGTATAGGGCACAGGTTTTTTCGGATCACTTATAAACTCTTCGAAGGTGTAACTCTTTTCAGCAAAAGCATTTAATCGTTCATCACTTTGAAGCCAAAAGGTCTTCTTTTCGGTATTTTCGGGAGGCCATTTTGTATAACTTTTCCATTCGTTGGTGCCGCTATCAAACATATATGCTTCAGGGAGGCCGGAATCTCCTTTACCGTCATTTTTTAAAAAGTGATAAAAGAATTTAGATTCGATATCACGTTGGTAATCACGTGACAACTTACTTCCGAAGTATACATTACCGACTGCCTGCCGTACTTTGGTCCGGGCCCAATCTCCATGGCTCCAGGGTCCAAAAACAACTGTGTTATAATTGCTTCCGTTTTGTTCAATTTTCTCATAGGTTTCAAATGGGCCGAACAGATCTTCTGCATCAAACAACCCTCCCACAACCATCACAGCGGGTTTAATTTCCTTCAAATGCTGAATGATCCCTCGCGCACGCCAAAACTCATCATAATTGGGATGGTCTTTCAATTGTTGCCAAAACACATTGTCGTCGCTGTAGTATTTATCGAGTTCCGACAAAGGGCCTGTATCGAGGAAAAATTGATACTGGTCCTGAGTTTTTAGATCGGGGAAAGAATACCATAACTCAGTAACCGGATCGGTTTTTTCATATCCAAACACCGCGGTTGCCCTCCAGTAACTGAGTAAATAAGCACCATTATGGTGAAAATCATCAAAAAAGAAATCTCCTATACAGGCCTGAGGTGACACGGCTTTAAGAGCCGGATGAGCGTCTAAAAGAGAATAGGTAGCATAAAAACCGGGATAGGAAATTCCCCAAACTCCCACGTTGCCATTATTATTTTCAAGGTTCTTAACCAACCAGTCTATGGTGTCATAGGTGTCACTCGCCTCATCTACTTGATCTCCTTTTTTATTAGGTATATATGCGCGCATATTATCATAGACACCTTCACTATTCCACCTCCCACGTACATCCTGATACACAAATATGTATTTGTTTTTCATCATAAATTCATTGGGCCCCACATTGGTAGGAAACTGATCTATCCCGTAGGGTCTACAGCTATATGGGGTCCTTTTGAGCATAATGGGGTAAGCACTACTTGTATCCTTGGGAGCATAAACTGTTGTGTGTAAAAAGATCCCATCTCGCATTTCTATTTGAAGCTCACTTTTATTGTAATTTTCTTTTACGTAGTTTTCCTGAGCCGCAGCTACGGAAATACTTAGAAAGGCAGCGATATAGAGAAATAGTTTCATGTTACCTGAATTTATTTTTTTGCTGAATAGTTCTGAACTCCTTCTCTTAGCCAGTTCAAATACTCCGATCCATCGGGAGTATAGGCAATTGGTTTATTAAGCATATTGAATTCTGCGTCCATTAAAACGTAATAAGGCTGAGAGTTATTCTTAAAATTTACGGTTTGAAAAGCAGCCCATTTATCGCCAATAGTTTTGATCTTCTTCACGCCACCTGATGGTTTCTGAAAATTAAATTTCTCTGTATCAGGCAAAGCTTTTCTATCGTCCACGTACAAAGAAATAAGCACATATTCTTCATTTATAACTTTAAATATTTCCGGTTTGCTCCAAACGTGTTCCTCCATCTTTCTACAATTTACGCAGGCCCAACCCGTAAAGTCCAGCATGATGGGTTTGCCTTTTACTTTTGCTGCATCGACTCCTTCAAAAAAGTCCTTATAGGCTTCCAGACCTAATGGTGCACTAGTCCCTTTATCATAAACACTATAGAATAACGGAGGTGCTAAGCCACTTAATATTTTGAGATTTGCATATTTACTATTAGTAAGTCCCGGGATCAAATAGAAGGTGAACGCCACTGCCATAATACCAACAATAATATTTCCTGTTGGAATTGGTTTCTTCTTCGGGCCATCATGTGGAAATCTAATAATTCCAAATAAATACAGGACCATACCTAAAGAACATATTAACCAAATGGCAATAAAAACTTCACGCTTCAAAATTCCCCAATGCATAACCAAATCGGCATTTGAGAGGA
>CAZAWQ010000126.1:0-11421 GCA_964488585.1 uncultured Roseivirgaceae bacterium | reverse complement strand
CGCCCCCAGGATTCATTGGCCCAAACCCCGCCTAGGAAGGTACCGATGGCCAGTAAAAATACCCCTATGGTCATGGACATTTCATTAAGGTAAGTCAGTTCCTTAATAGACCGCTCCAGTCGCTCTGTTTGCTTCCACCGTTTGCCTACCATTAACCAGAGACTGGTAAAGCCCAGCAGTGCAGAAAGTGCCAGCGGGGCGTAACTACTGACAATGATGGCCACATGTATCTTCAACCAATAGGATTTTAACACTGGCACCAGGTTGGTAATTTCAGGGTTCAGCCAATCGAGAAAGGACACGAATAATAGGGTGCCTCCGAACAAACAGGCCAGCGGTATAATAAAAAGTGATTTTCGAATAAACAGAAAGGCAAACAAGAAAATAGCCCAGGTAACCAAAATGGTCATTTCGTAGCCATTACTCCATGGCGCATGGCCCCCGGCATACCAACGCAGTATCATATTGGCGGTCAGGGTTAAAAATCCTATCAGAGTAACGAACACGCCAACCTTTAAAGAACTTTGAATCCAGGGAATATTTCCCAGGAAAATCTGTGTCAGCAACAGGATCAACATCAGGATACCTATGATCCAGAAAAAAGGGAAAAGCCAGAAAAATAAATTTAGCTTATTATAAAGCAGCTCTGCTTTTACTCTTTGGGGATCGGGGCTTACCTCCTGCCCCAGTACCTGCTGGAAAGTTCTGATATAGGCCAGGTTTTCATTCGGTTCCTCCCAATCTGCCTTAATTCTGGCCTGTTGAATACTGTGAAAATATCGGGGCATAATACCTTTTACAAACAGAGAGTCCTCTTTCGAGAAGCCAGCTTTTTGAAACTGACTGCTGTACCAGGTGTGCAGCGGGTCCTGGGGCTGAGGGAATATTTTTAGATACTGCCCGCTTAAGGCCTGATAAACAATGTTAAAACGCTCGTCCACTTTAAGGATCTCCTGGTCAAGTGCTGAACGTACCGCTGGTTTTTTCCGATTTGCTTCTTCCACCCAATTGCTAAGTTTGTAATCTCCATTTTCCTCAAGAAAATCCTGGAAAGCCAAATAAGATTGTACTGGCTGGTCTAAACTTTCAAAAATGTCACGCCCTTTCTTGGTATCTACCCGGATCAGTGGAATAAACTTCCAGGCCACCGGATCGGCGTGTAGGGACAGGAATACCTGATCGCTATCCATTATTAATGTTTCCCCGGACCGCTCATAGCTAAATTCCAGTCTTTGCATCACCTTCCTCAGAAACTCAGAAGCCAAGGTATTGATGGGCTTGATCCTTCCGTCAAGGTCTTGCACCAGCAGTTTTCCAAAGGATGCTGCGTGAAGCGGGTCGATAAATTGTGCGGGTATCAGATCATTGAGGTCGAAGGCCTGCCGTGGTTCTTTAACAGATTCGTTAGTAACCGAATGATTGGCATACATTCCTTGTGCCGAACAGAGGAAAACCGTTAAAACAAGTGAAGCAGCCGGGAGTTTTAACTGTTGTAATTGGTTGTTTATATATTGGAAACGGGTGTTTTTTCCGAAGAGGGCCAGCATCATACCCAACCCCATCAACAAGTAGCCCAAATAGGTGATATGGGTTCCCCACCAGTCGCGATTGACCGAAAGTACCGTCCCTTGTTCATCAAGATCATAGGAGGCCTGAAAAAACCGGTAACCCTGATAGTCCAAAACATTATTCATAAAAATTCGATAAGGAAAAGATGCGGCTCCATCCTGCACAGTTATTTCACTGGCATAAGAGGAAGGGCTGATGGAACCCGGATAGCGCTCCAGTTGAAAGTCATTGAGGAACAATCTGAACGGCAAGTGTATGGGCTTGGGTCCATAGTTGAGATTCATGGTATAATCGCCCAATTGTATGGTTTCCGAAGTTCCTATCAACCCCTCCCTGGCAGCAAGGGTGAGCGTTTTTGTCTCATCAAAGCCGCTTACCTCCACTTTCAAAAGATCCGGCAAGGCTTTTGCTGCTTCTTTATCATCAGTAGTCTCATATCTGACCTTTTTCCCTTCATGAATATTGCTAACTACCAACGAGCCCCAAGCAGATTGATACAAAGTTCGTAACTGTAGTGCCACGATTGAGTCAGGGGGGATTTTTCCCATCTGTTGGGTAGACATCACCATAAACTCCATTGCCAGCGGCGAACGCAGCCAATAGCTACCCTTCCGCTCCTCAATTACAATAGCTTGGTCTATCTCCTGATCAAAGGAAATGATCATACCCTCACGTGTAACATGCTGATGACGTTCCAATAAATGATCCATCCTACCCTGTTCAGTAGCTGTAGACAGGGCTATCACTGCTTCTCCTGCAGTACCATCGGCCAGCACCTTCTCCGCGTCTGGAATAAACTCAAGCGATCTCACCACCACCGATTCACCATGGATATTAAGCGATTCCTCAAAGTTGGGGGGGGTAAGAGAAGAAACTCTCAGCGGTTTCTCAAAGTAATACGTTTTCGGCCCATCGGTTAACTCCAGTTGCAGGTAGTGTTTTTGCGAGATGACAATATCAGAGGCGTTTCCTTCCCGTATGCGGATCAGCCCTTCAAAACCGGCATACCTGGTAATCATGGCACCTACCAAAATCACAATAAAAGCCACATGAAATAACAGGATGGACCATTTCTCTTTGAGATACAGCTTGTACCTGAAGATATTACCTATGAAATTGATGCCCAGGCCAGCCATCAGCAATTCGAACCACCAGGTATCATAAACAACCGCTCTGGCGGCAGCGGTCCCAAAGTCATTCTCCAGGAAGGTAGCATATCCCATAGCCCCAGCAAAAGCCACCAATAAAATCAGGGTGAGCTTATTGGAAATTAGAATCCTTGTCATACCTCCCATCGGTCCCCTCATAACTTCCTGTATGTTCATTGCTGATTTAAAGATACCGTCTCAATGGGAGTTGCTTGCTCGCGCTGCTGCGCTGCTTCCAGCCATTGGGGAATAATATTTTTCTTGAACTCCTCTTTTTCCTTTTCCATGGCCTCTATATCAAGTGTTACATAGGCCTGGGCCTTCTCTTTGGTATCAATATCAGGATAAGGAACCGGCTGGTCCCAGCCCAGAGTTCCCAGTAAACGGGCAAGTTTTATCCTACCCTCCTGAGCAGCAGTAATAGCTGTGCCCACTACCCTGGCTGATTCCACCGGTGAGTGAAATGAGCCACCGTGGGAGGCGGCAGCGTAATCCCAGCGCCACTGGGCATGCCTGATATCGATAAGTATGGGCTGCATCTGTTCTTCACTGGCCCCCAGGTCCCAAGCTTTTTTCGCTTCCACATGCGCCCGCACCAATTGTTCCTCCAGCACAAACAAATTGCTCTTGAATTTTTGCTGCCGCTCATAAACATCATTGACCAAGTTTCGTGTTTCCTCCCGATGGCAAACCTGACAGGAGTTAGCTACATTATTCAGTGGCGATTGGATGTGGTGGTCGGTGTACTTTTGTCCCCCCTCTGTTCTGTAAGGCATATGGCAATCAGCACAGGACACCCCTCTTTTAGCGTGCACTCCCGTCATAAATAATTCATAATCCGGGTGCTGGGCTTTTAGCATGGGCGCTTTGCTGATGGCGTGGGTCCAGTCGGAAAACTCTATGTCATCGTAGTATTTTTCCATGTCCTCCGATGAATGCCCGTTTTTCCAAGGAAATACCAGATAAGGGGTGCCCTCTTTGCCGGGGAGCTTGGTATTAAAATAGTATTCCACATGACATTGAGCGCACACCAGTGACCGCATTTCCTGATGAGTAGCTTGATTAATGTCCTTACCCATGGATTCCATGGCCTCCACCAACGCCGGCCTCGAAATGGTCAGACTCATGGTTTTGGCATCATGGCAATCAGCACATCCAATATAATTGACCACCTCAGGACCTTTATCCGCCCACTTACCTTTGTAAAACTCCTCAATCCCTATCTCGTTCATGAGCCGGGGTACATCGGGGCTTTTACAGGTCCAGCAGGTGCTGGGCATGGGCCCGGTTCCTGGTCCAGTAGGCCCTCCGGTACGCAGAGTATTATAAATGTCCTCCACCGCGTAGTAGTGTCCCCGGCCTTGATTGTAGTCCTTGGAAAAACCATAACCCGCCCAGAGCACTACCAGTCGCGGGTCTTCCTCCAGCATATCCCGTAGATTACCGCCACCCTGATAACTTACAAAGCTGGTATCAGCCGTTCTGGCGTAGGATTGATACTGACGTGGGAAATTTTCTCCCCAAACCTGATTTCTTGGTTCACCGTCACGTATTTTCACCTGGGGCTGGTATGCGAACCTTGACTCTGCCTTTCGGTTAGAGATGCTGGTGGCCAGAATTCCCAGTAATAAGACCACGATAATAGTTAAGGTGAATAGAATCCAGTTGCGGGTGGAGTTTTTAAGTGCCATAGACTTATTATTTAAGGTTGCGTGTTTTCTTTCATTGCTGTTTCAAGCCAGTCAGGAACAAAAACCTGCTGCTGCTGCCGTACAGGCAATCGTTCTATCTGGAATCCGGTTGCAGACAGACTTCTTACTCTGCCATGGGGTGTTTCCCTATGGCATTCCCAGCAGGTACGGCCGGTTCGATTCTCCAGATGATCATCTACCCAACCGGCCATTTTGGCATCCGTAACCTGAGGCATATGACAACGGATGCAATTGTTTTGCACGGCATGTGCACTGGCAGGCTTCATTTTTATAGCCTGTGGCTCTAACCGGAGGGTGAAGATTGCCGCATGGTACAGTCCGTCTTTGGCTTTAAAATAATACTTATTAACAACATTATTGTGCGGTACATGGCAGTCATTACAGGTAGCCACTTCCCGGTGCGAACTATGCTCCCAGGTTATATATTGTGGGATCATAACATGACAGTTGATGCAGGTTCTGGGGTCATCCCCTAAATAGGACAAGGCATTCGACATCCTTAGAATATAAAACCCAAGACCCACCACTGCTCCACATAGTATAACCACAGGAATCTGCCAATTCCTGGGGACAGCTAGTTTTTTTTTGAATGCGGTTATATTCATGGAATCACGGCTCACCCTTTACCAAAATCTTTTTGAAAAATAATCGGTGCAAAATCAACCATCAGCCAGGCCCAATTGTTTAAAGCGGAGTGATCGCCCGGAGTCGTCTTAATTGCTTCCATTGAGGAGGCGGCCCACATCTGTGAATAACCTAGGTTTATCACCACGTTTTTAACCGGTTTCCACACCAATACCAGATCCACTTCCGTTCCCAGGTATTTATCAATTTCCTGGCTGGTATCCGAGGGGTTATACAAACTGGCCGGGCTGGAAAAGAAATGGCCGTGCGCATTCAAGCTGGTCTTGTCACTAAGTTTAAAGCTGGTTTTGACAAAGACATCATTCAAACCAGATGTGGTGGCGGCTTGTCCATGAAAATTTCCAACATAGAAGTAGTCCATAAAACCGTAAAACTTGTGATTGGTACCATATAGTGGATCGAATGAATTGTCTTTAGTATCCGTAATTGAAGTACCTGACAAATGGTCAATCCCCACGGTAATAGGAGTTAAATCTGTTTTCAGGGTAAAATAAAGAGCTAAAAAAAAGGCTGAAACTGAGTTATTGGATCCGTTCTTACCTCCCTGATAATAAAACTCTCCCCCCAGGGACCATCCGGAACGTTGGTGATTGCCAACCACTGCGTAGGTTTGCCGACTGGCTACCAAAGTGTCAGTAGCTACCACCACCTGTCGACCATCATTTTGAAACAACAGGGAAAGATCCGAGTTAGTGAATTTCTTCTGGAACCAGGCGAACTGCATGTGCTTGTAGTTGGAAACCCCAGTATAGACTGTGCCGAACAATCGAGCTGGTTCCCTGGGATCCGTGGTTTGATTAAAGGCTACTCCTGCATGAAAACTGACACCACTGCTGTCATTTTTATAATGAATTTTTAAGGCATCATGACTCCTCCCCTGAGCGGCCCAATCCAGGTTGCCCAGAAACCGTGCGTTGTTGTAATCCAACTGCATTCTTCCCATACGAACTGCCAGTTTATCACTGATATAATATTCCCCCCAGCCCTCATAAAGGTTAAATAAATTAGGATCTGATTTAGCGATTTGGTCAACCGAGCCCCAAATCCTAATATCCTGAAGGTTGATCCTTATCCTGAATTTGTTGGTTTTGTAATCCGTAAACAGCCTGGTACGCTGCTCCACAAAGAAAGCCGCGTCCCGGTCATCCTCAGTTAAGGTCTTAAAGCCGTTGCGGAACTCAGCCCGGGGGCGCACCTGAGCACCGACAGTAAGTTCCTGGCCAAATATTTGAATTCGTCCAAGAAAAAAGACGATAATTACCAGAGTTAATGGACAATATATCGAACCAATCAATGATCTGGCAAACTGTTTTTCTCCTATGAATCCCACAATACTTTCTGAATAACACCTGTAATGTATTATACCCCGGAAAACAGGAACAAACCCCAAGGTGGTTCTCTTAGAAATAAAAGAGCAGTAGCGTTGATCCAAAGAGTCACCGCCAGAGGATTCCAGGTACATTTTAGGTGAGTTGCGCTAAATAGGAAGATAGTAAAATTTTTGAAAAAGATCAGCTTTAATCGGAGCATCCGCTAAAAATAAAGTAAAAGATTATTGTGCGGACAGCCTTCAAACACACCTGCATAGCAACCCTCCTAGTGCCTACGACATGTGGGCAACGATGCAGAGACTCTACATGAGAGAGAAATTAAGATGCCTTATGCATGGGTTGTTCGCAAAAAGCCATAATTATATCGAATACGCCAAACCAGCTATTTCAAGATAGAAAGGCTTAACCGACTGCATTTCATCTGGTCTAAGGCAAACATAAACTTGGTCAACCCTGTAAAAGCAGGTTTTTCAAAAGCAGGAAAATTCCGTTTGCAATCTCCTTTGGGTCGATTCCGGCCTTTCGTCAATGGCTGCTTTCGGCCCAGGCTGTGTAAAAACGCCACAACAGCTTAGAAAAAGGCGATTGTTGATGTCAAGATCAATTGTGGACTATCCAGAATTTGTGAGGCTTCCAAACTGATAACTCCCTTCCCGTGGAGATCAACTTCATCCGAAACCCGGTCGAGCTTAGAGGGGACTACATGAGGCCGTTTTTGAGTTTTCACACAGCCTGGGCCAAAAGCGGCCGTTCAGATTGGCCTAATCATTAGTCAGTAGGTGCCAAGCGATTTAGCTCCTCGAACCAGTTCTTTACTACTTTTAATCTGGAAGCTGTCCGTGCAATACTAACGGGTCTTAATAAGAGAAAGCGTTGCCCATCAGGACTGATATCATAAGAGTAACCAGGAACATTGACATAAGGGCCGCTAAAAAGCAAAGTGGGAGTATACTCGCAAATTTAGCAATGTTAGCATGAGTTTCTAGAACACTGCGAAATACAACGATTTATTTAGATCTGATTACTTTCCGATACAGAATGTGTAAAAGATGTTCTAAGGAAGGTCATTAAAATAAAGGCAAATAGAGCTATTGATCGATCCAAGTAAGCTGCTTCCAATCTTCCTTGACATAGTCTTGTGTGGCGCCAGAAGTTGATCGGCCGTTTATAATTATTTCGGTTATCCGTTGTGTAAGTTTTTCTACAATATCTGGTTGCTCTAAATACAAGTTGGTGGTTTCACCTGGATCATTGATCATGTCGTAGAGTTCATAAATTGGATCACCCTCCTCTATTTTGGCGAATCTAGGTTTAAGAGAACCACCGGATCCTCTTAACATATTGAGTTTCCACTTTCCATCTCTTATGGCAAAATACCCAGATCCCGAATGATGAATTACGGCACCTCGAAGTGAATCATTATAATTGTCACTTTGAAGAACAGGGTATAGGCTGTAGCTATCTTCGGCTGCATTGTCTAAAATCTGAACACCAATAATATCTGCTATTGTAGCAAAGTAATCGCTCTGACAAACCGGAATGTCAACTTTTCTACCAGGCTCAATTACCTTAGGCCAACACATTAAAAATGGTACGCGATGTCCTCCTTCATAAATATCTCGTTTGCCTCCTTTAAAACTCATACTACTGTAATGACCAAAAGTATCCCGTTGATGCTTATAGTTGGTTTCTGCTCCATTATCGGATGAGAAAATAACCAATGTATTTTTCTCCAAATCATTTGCTTGTAGTGCATCAAGCACTTGTCCAACTCTAAAATCAGTTTCTTCCATGAAAGCACCATAATTACCACAATCGCTTCGTCCCTGAAAATCAGGATGTGTGCAATGGGGTAGGTGGGGACTAGTTAACGGCATGTACAAAAAGAATGGGGTGCCATTGTTGGCATCTTCAGCTACTCCATTTATATATTCAACCGCCTTTGCTGCGAAAGTTTCCAACACCAACTCGTCGTTAAACGAAGGTGCAACTTCAACCCTGGATCTTCCTTCACCTTGCTCTTTGTCGTATGGAGGAGTCATGCGATAGCCGTTCGGTGGGACATTACTGTACATCTCCAAGACTTTTTTTTCTGTCCACAACGTTGGTGGGTCAAGTACTTTGTCGTTTTCCAGATAGGTTAAAATGCCGTAGTTCATAGAGGCAGGAATTCCGAAAAAATAGTCGAACCCTTTTTCTATGGGGCCATCTGTAAATGGTTTCGACCAGTCACGGGCTTTGCCTAAACTACCTGCAAATTCCATTTGGAGATGCCATTTTCCGATCATTGCAGTATTGTATCCATTTTCTTTGAGGAGTGAGGCAATGGTCATTCTATCTTTTTCGATCAAGCAAGGGCCATCAGCTCTTAGTACACCTCTCTTCAAAGAAGTTCGCCAACTATAGCGACCTGTTAATAGAGAGTACCTTGAAGGTGTGCAAACTGCATCGCTACTATGCCCATCCGTAAAAGTTATTCCACCTTTGACAATTCTATCAATATTTGGTGTTTGAAATTTGGCCCCTGGATTCAAGGCGCTTACATCCCCATAGCCTTGATCATCCGTATAGATTATTACTATGTTTGGCTTATTGGGCTCTTGTGCTTTGGTTTCTTCTTTTATTGATGTGTCAGTACAACTCCATATAACAGTTACTATCCCAACAAGGATTGTTCTTTTCATAAATCTAAATTAGGCAAATCAACTATTAATTTGAAGAATTGCGTCTATTTGCCGATACAGAACTTACTGTAGATATTCTCGAAAAAGTTATCCGCAATAATTGAAACCAAATGGTTCGTTGTAGGAAAATGAAAGGTAACGGCTAATATATGCAAAGAAGGTGATTGGGGGGAGTATTATCAAATTATGAAAAAAATGAAGTGGGCTACAACCCTTTAATTTACTGCTAAAACACCTATTTTGTATATACATTGTTATGTGCTGAATTAATCGATATTATTTCATTAATGGTTTCGGATTTTTGATATAGATGGTCTTTCTAACTTCTTTACCTTTATTAGTCCATTCGCCTAGTGCATTTTTTTCTTCTTCTGCAATTTCTCTTATTTGACTTACAATTTCAGGGTATTTATCAGCAACATTGATTGTTTCACTGGGGTCGGTGCGCAAATTATATAATTCAATATGGCCCAATGTTGGAGTATTGCCATAACAAGCTTTTTTTATATTTTCACGTTCTTCCTTTGAGAAAGTCCCTTGTAAATTTAATTTCCAGTCACCATACCTTACTGCTTGAAGATATCCAACATGCCAGTAGAAATAGGGTCTTGGTTTCTGTTTTATTTCGGGATTAAAAAAGGAATTTGAAATATCAGTTCCATCTCTTTTTACCTTATCACTAAGCTGAATATTTGCTATTTTAGTGAATGTGGCAAAGAAGTCAATAACTGATCCTGGAGAATTACATGTAGTTCCAGGTTTTATTTTACCTGGCCACCAGGCAATACAAGGTACACGAACACCACCTTCATGTATTTGTCCTTTTCGTCCTTTCAGGATACCATTACTTGCTCCCCAATTCGGCGCGCCACCATTATCGGAAGTAAAAATCACCAGGGTATTATTAGCAATACCCTCATTTCTGAGATAATTTAGAATTTCGCCTGTTGACCAACTAATTTCAGCAACAGATGCGCCAAATCCCGATTTTGGATTGCTCGTTTGTTCATAAAATTGTTGGCGTGCGGCTACTGGATTATGTGGCATTGTATGTGCTAAATACAGAAAAAATGGTTTCTTCTTATTTTCCCCAATCCATTTAATCGCTTCATCAGTATAGCGTTTTGTAAGTGTTGACTGGTCGAAAGCTTTATGTTCATTAAGTTGTTGAATAACTATTCCGTTCCGTAAGAGGGGTAAGGGTGGATCTTTTCTTTGTTTATTCTCCATATCGTTTGAATATGGCAGACCGAACCAGTAATCAAATCCATGTTTAGTAGGAAGAAATTCCGGCTGATCTCCCAAATGCCATTTGCCAATAATTGCAGTGGAATAACCTCCCATCTTTAGAGCCTCTGGCAAAGTGGTTTCTTTCGGATTTAGCCCTTTTTGGGCCATAGGAAAAAGCACCCAACGATTTCTGGCATCCAAATCCATATCAACACGTCGCGCATAACATCCTGTCATCAAACCAGCGCGGGATGGGGTACAAACTGGAGCTCCGGCGTAAAAGTCGGTAAACCTAACTCCCTCTGTGGCCATCTGATCAATTTCCGGAGTTCGATTCCACATCGAACCATAACTTGATAAATCTGCATAACCAAGATCATCGCAAAATATTACGATGATATTAGGAGGAGTAGATTTATTTTCTGCATTTAAATTACTTGAGAGACCAACTAACATTGGAAATAGTAAGAAGTAATAATTCATTTTATCCAGTTTTAATATCGTTTTAAAATCCGTGGTGGAAACTATGTGCCTTTACATTAAAAAGACAAATACTTCCCGTTTTCAATTTTGCACATAACTTGTTTATATACGTGTATTTTACACGTTTAGCACTACCAAATTGGGAATAAAGTGTAACAAATGGAAATATCTTGACCGGCCGCTTTGGGTCGTTACCGAACATTCAGCGAACGGCAGCTTTCGGCCGAGGCCGTGTAAAAACGCCACAGCAGCTTAGAAAAAGGCGATTGTTGATGTCAAGATCAAACGTAGACTATCCGGCATTTGTGAGGCTTCCAAACTGATAACTCCCTTCCCGTGGAGAACCAACTTCATCCGAAACCCGGTCGAGCTTAGAGGGGACTACATGAGGCCGTTTTTGAGTTTTCACACAGCCTGGGCCAATAGCGGCTGTTCATGCTCATTCAGGAAACCCCACTTTATCCAGCATCCCTTGCCACCGGGGATCGTTATGTAGAGGTTCAAAATGAGGCTCCAGTTTTAATTGGTACATGTCCACATCATGATTTTTGTAAGCCTTCAGTAGCCAATCAAAAGCGGCATTTATTCTTCCCATCTGGGCGTAAATACTAGCAAGGTT
>CAZAWQ010000125.1:0-6371 GCA_964488585.1 uncultured Roseivirgaceae bacterium | reverse complement strand
CCGATTTGTACTTTCCCAAGCTGAAGATGTTGTTGGGTGATTTCCGCACGGGGGGCATTCTTTAGTTCTTCAGCGGTAAACAAGGGATTCAGCTGATGTGATTTAGCAGTAATTCCCTTAATGTAGATCACTTTGGAGGGTGTGGAAGCGTTGGAAGTAACTGTAATACTCTTGTGAAATCCACCGGGCCGATTTTTACTATTGTAAGAGGCTTTGATGTGGCCTTGATCTCCCGGCAGAATTGGTTTTTTGGTCCACGCGGGCGTTGTACAACCGCAGGAGGCCTTTACAGATGATAGAATCAGAGGCTGGTCGCCATTGTTAATAAAAACAAAATCATGCTCAGCTACAACTCCTTCTTCTATTTGTCCAAAATCGAAGGTTGTTTCCAGGAAGTCGATCTTGGCTTGAGAAAAGGAGATAGGTGATCCTCCAAAAAAGCACAACAGACTAAGAATCATTAATCTTCTAAACATGGTAGTTAAATCTTAATATCTAAACAAATATACCTCATATATGAAATAAATATCATTTTTTATCTGCCGGTAACTTACATGGTACAGTACTATGTGAACTTTGAAAAGAGCGGGTTTTTTTGTAGTTTTGAAAGCCTTTTGAAAACATGAATTTATATGTAAACCATTCCTGTTTTATTGAATAGTACCAAATCCATACAAAAAAACCAAGACCGCAATAGAGGAGGTGTTGCAAGACTATCGCATCTGTTGTGAGAGCAGGCAGGCAAGTTTATTGGGAAGAAAAGAGGTTTTTATGGGCAAAGCCAAATTTGGAATATTTGGTGACGGCAAGGAATTACCCCAGATCGCTATGGCCAAGGCTTTTCGCCGGGGTGATCTTAGGTCGGGCTACTACAGGGATCAAACCTGTATGTTTGCACTAGGGGAGCTAACTTGAGAGCAATATTTCGCCCAATTATATGCCCATACTGACGTTGACGCTGAACCAGCCAGTGCCGGTAGATTAATGAACGGGCACTTTGCTACCCGTGCCCTTGACCATGAAGGACATTGGAAAGATTTGTTGCATCTGAATTATGCTATCTCCGATGTTTCACCTTCAGCAGGTCAAATCCCAAGAATCATTGGGTTGGGCTATGCTTCAAAATTATACCGTCAAAACCCCCAGCTTCACGGGCAAAATCAATTCTCAAAAAATGGCAATGAGGTGGTATTTGGGACCATTGGTAACGCCGCAACTTCAGAAGGGATGTTCCTTGAGGCAGTCAATGCCATGGGCGTTTTGCAGATACCCGTAGTAATGGCTATTTGGGATGATGACTACGGAATTTCTGTTCCTCAGGAGTATCATACCACCAAAGGAGACATATCGAAAATTTTACAGGGCTATCAAAGAACAAAGACAGAAGAGGGCCTGGAATTATTTAAAGTCAAGGGTTGGGACTATGTTGCTTTATGCAACACTTTTCAGGAGGCAGCAAACATTTCCAGAAAATTACATGTGCCTACTTTGATCCATGTTACTGAACTAACTCAACCACAGGGACATAGTACCTCTGGATCTCATGAGCGTTACAAGTCAACGGAACGTCTTGAATGGGAACAGGAACACGATTGTTTATTGAAATTCAGGGATTGGTTGATAGATGAAGATCATGCCTACGCCGCGGAATTGGATGAAATTGAGTTGGAGGCCAAAGTGACAGCTAAAGCAGCAAAGAATGCCGCCTGGAAGGCCTTTAACGCCACAATGAAGCCAGATTTTGATTTGGCCATGGCGATTCTTGATAAAGCCATTCTTCAAAGTAGCCACAAGAATGTGCTGTCAGAGCTTAAAATAGAATTTGAAACCACACTAAATCCGCTGCGGTCAGATGTGACCATGTGCTTGAAAAAGGCATTGCGTCTTATGCGTAACGAACGGATTTCGGTTAAAAAAGAAGCTGTATCCTGGATTAAAAGGACCGCTGACGAGAATTACGGCAGGTATTCTTCCCATTTATATAGTGAGTCCAGCTCCGGTGCCTTGAAGGTTAAAGCCACCAAGCCAAGATATGCAAACGATGTAAAACTGGTAGACGGAAGACAAGTACTCCAAGCCTGTTTTGATGCCGCTTTATCCAGAGATCCTTCCGTTATAGCATTTGGAGAAGATGTGGGATTGATTGGGGGGGTTAATCAGGCATTTGTCGGACTTCAGGATAAGTACGGAACGTTACGGGTAACAGATACTGGAATTAGGGAATGTACCATTATTGGACAAGGAATTGGAGCCGCCATGAGAGGACTGCGACCGATAGCAGAAATTCAGTATCTTGATTATTTGGTATATGCCCTGGCCACACTTACCGATGATCTGGCAACCTTACAATATAGAACCAGAGGAGGGCAAAAGGCTCCATTGATTATCAGAACCAGGGGACATCGTTTAGAAGGCATGTGGCATGCGGGCTCGCCAATATCAATGATCTTGGGAAGTATGCGGGGCATCTACCTATTGGTGCCGAGAAACATGACACAGGCAGCGGGGTTTTATAATACCATGTTGCAATCGGATGACACCGCGTTGATCATTGAATGCCTGAATGGATACCGCTTGAAGGAAAGAATACCGGAGAATATTGGATCATTTACCGTACCACTTGGAATGCCGGAAATCATTCGGGAGGGTGCAGATGTTACGGTGGTTACTTACGGTTCCATGTGTCAGATTGTCTTGGATGCCGCTCAACAACTGCAGGAAGTGGGGATATCTACAGAAGTAATTGATGTTCAAACCTTGTTGCCCTTTGATATATCAAACAGCATTCTGGACTCTGTCAAAAAAACCAATCGAGTGCTATTTACCGATGAAGATGCACCTGGTGGAGGAAGCGCCTATATGATGCAGCAGGTAGTTGAAAGACAAGGGGCCTATCGGTATCTTGATACAGAACCTGTTACTCTGTGCTCAAAGGACCATCGACCGGCTTATGGATCCGATGGCGACTATTTTTCCAAGCCCAATGTAGAGTCAGTATTTGATAAGGTGTATACATTGATGACGGAGTCGGACCCCATCGCATACCCGGATATTTATTAAGGGCGTTATTGGCCCACTACAAAATCCTGACTTTCAACGGTATTGCTGATATTCAGGGCACGGTCCTTGATTTCGATCCGAAGTTGAAGTGTGTCATTGCCAAATAACGGAAGGAATCCACTTGACACCATACTGTAACTTAGACTTCCAGCCAGCGGACGCTCAAAATCTTCTGAGTTCAGAATGGGGTATCTGCCGTCAAAGGTAATACAGTTAAACTGTCCAAATTCCCGCCGCCAGTCGAATTCTTCATAAACTCCATCTCGTCTGAGAAAAAAGTCTATTTCGATATTGAAACTATTCTGATTGATCACAATATAAGCAGTATCTGCAATTTCATCTCCAGTTACATCTATATCCGTAACAAAATCACAGACGTGAAACTCTGAGGGGGCTTCAGGGTCCCCAAAAAGAATAAAATCACCTTGCGCATTTTTCTGGAAATCATAAGGGTGGTAGGGTGGTAGGTTTTCAGATCCCCGCAAACCCAAGTCACCATTCCCATCTTCAAACCCGACGACCACTATCAAAGAGTCAAACCCGTTGGTGCCGGTGGCAAATCGCACCGATTCAAAAGTAATTGAGGGAGTGGTAGGTAATTCCGGAGGTTTGTCACAACCAATGATTACTATGCCCACAAACAGTAGACTGCGCTTTAATTTTGGATTCAAGATGATGTTAATAGCTAAATATAGCCAAATGATAGCTGTGTGAACCTTAAATTTACTAATTTTTAGGAATTCTTTCGTCATTCTATTAACGCATGGAGCTCTTTAATGGTTTACATAGCCAGGTATTAAACCTGGACGACAAAGATTTCACTGCGGTTGCTTTGGACATATTTCGTTTACAGGCACGGTACAACCCGGTTTATAAATCGTTCATAGACTATTTGGAAATAGACCCTAATAACATTTCCAAACTAGAAAAGATCCCATTTTTGCCGATTGAATTATTTAAGACAAAGAAAGTTGCTACTGGTGAATGGGCGCCGGAACAGGTTTTCACCAGCAGTGGTATCGGACAAAGTGGCACCAGCAAACATTATATTCAGCATTTAGAATTTTATGAGCGGGTATCCCAGCTGACTTTTGAAAATTTTTATGGACCACCTGATCGCTACCACATTTTGGCTTTGTTACCATCATATCTGGAGCGCAGCGGATCCTCCTTAGTGCATATGCTACATCATTTGATTGGGAAGTCTGATTCGAAATATTCCGGTTTCTACTTAAAGGACTATCAAAAACTGGTAGATCAATTAAGGGAGTTAATAGCGCATGGGGATCGCACTATAATGCTTTGGGGCGTAAGTTTTGCCCTGTTGGATTTGGCAGAAAATAACCCAATGGACTTGTCTGAGGTGGTTATCATTGAAACTGGTGGCATGAAGGGCCAAAGGGAAGAGATCATAAGGGAGGAGTTGCACTCAAGGCTGCAGAAGGCATTCAACTGTAATCAGATTCAATCCGAATACGGTATGGCAGAGCTCACATCACAAGCCTATACCCGGAAAGGACGTTTCCACACCCCACCATGGATGAAAGTGCTGGTTCGGGATATTAGTGATCCTTTTGATTACTTGCCACCTGGCAGGGTTGGCGGGATCAATGTAATAGACCTTGCCAATATACACAGCTGCGCTTTTATCGAAACCCAGGATCTCGGCGAGGTGGATAAAAACGGTGGATTTACGGTATTGGGGAGATTGGATAATTCAGATGTGCGAGGGTGCAATTTATTATGGGAATAGTTTTTTAACCCGGTTTGTGCTCGGAATAGATTTCTAGTGCATAAACTCCCAGAAGCTCTTCAAGAATTGTTAATTTTTAATCGTAAACCGTAAATTACGCAGTTGTGTCTGCGTATTTAACCACGTCCTTTTCATTAATATCTTGTCCGCACATAATCACTAATCGCTCCACCACATTGTGCAACTCTCTTATGTTGCCTGTCCACGGATATTTTTGTAATTCCTTTATGGCCTTTTCAGAAATGGACTTTTTGGTGGACCCGTATTCGGCTGCAATATCTTCCAGGAATTTATCTACCAACAAAGGTATATCCTCTTTTCGGTCTGACAACGGGGGTACCTGTATTAAGATTACACTGATACGATGATACAGGTCTTCCCTGAATTTTTTTTCTTTGATCTCTTGTTTTAGGTCTTTGTTGGTAGCGGTAATCACCCGTACATTTACTTTAATCTCCTTGTCTCCGCCCACTCGTGAGATTTTGTTTTCCTGAAGTGCCCGCAGTACTTTGGCCTGGGCGGATAAGCTCATATCTCCGATCTCATCAAGAAACAGTGATCCGCCATCAGCTTGCTCAAATTTCCCGTGTCGCTGCTTTATTGCAGAAGTGAAGGCTCCTTTCTCATGCCCAAACAGCTCACTTTCTATTAGTTCAGCAGGAATTGCTGCGCAGTTCACCTCGACTAACGGACCTGACGAACGATTACTCTTCTGGTGAAGCCATTTGGCCACCAGTTCCTTGCCGGTGCCATTTGCTCCTTGAATTAATACCCTGGCATCAGTTGGTGCTACTTTGTCAATGGTTTCTTTAACATTATTAATAGCGGCTGACTCACCGATAATGTCATAGGTCTTGCTAACTTTTTTTCTCAATACCTTGGTCTCAGTTACCAAAGTTGACTGGTCCAGTGCATTTCGTACCGTTAGCAGTAACCTGTTTAAGTCTGGTGGTTTTTCAATGAAGTCAAAGGCACCCTTTTTCGTGGCTTCCACCGCTGTCTCTATAGTGCCGTGGGCGGAAACCATTATAAACGGAGTCTCCCTGCTCTGGCTTTGGGACTTTTCCAGGACTTCGATACCATCCATTTTTGGCATTTTGATATCACAAAGCACCACGTCAAATTTATTGTTGCTTAGCATCTCCAGACCAACCTCGCCATCCTCTGCTTCTTCAACCTCATATTTTTCGTACTCTAGTATTTCACGCAAAGTGCTGCGAATACTTTTCTCATCATCAATTATTAATATTTTAGCCATAATCGAGAAAAATAAAAATGCAAGCCTATAAGCCGGGTTCTGTTCACGCCTAGGGCGTAATCCTATCATTTATCTAGGACCTATGTCACCATAGATCTCGAACGACCTACCCACTGTCTATTTCAATGAAAAACGGACGAGTAACCCGTCACGCCTGGGCGTGAGACAGTCTATTTGATCTTTCAACCCGTAAGGTTTGCCCTGCCCTTGTTGTTACCAACAAGGCGGTGAGCTCTTACCTCACCATTTCACCCTTACCACGCCGAGGCGTGGCGGTATATTTTCTGTGGCACTATCTAT
>CAZAWQ010000124.1:0-2334 GCA_964488585.1 uncultured Roseivirgaceae bacterium | reverse complement strand
GAATAATCATTCGCAACATAAATATCCGGCCAGTTATCATTGTTTATGTCGCTGATGGAGATTCCCAGGGTATAATTCAACATATTTGAATGAATACCGGCTTCAACAGTAACGTCTTCAAAGGTATTGCCATTATTTTTATATAGCTTATTTCCTCCAAATGGGCTTTCAGTGTTGTGCAAATCAACAACCTTTTCAATAGCACGAGGTGGGGCTTCAAGATTGTGATTGGTCAAGAACATATCCAGATCACCATCAAGATCGTAATCGAAAAATGCGGATTGTGTACTATATGAAGGGTCATCAAGTCCATAGGCCGCCGCTGACTCCTTGAATACTGGAGTACCATTCTGATCCAGCCCAAGGTTTACAAAAAGCTCATTTCTTCGAATATCTATATCGGTAAATACACCTGAACGGCAGACATAAATGTCCAATAGGCCGTCTTGATTGATGTCAACTATAGACACTCCGGTGGCCCAACCAGTTTCACCTGCCACCTTCGCCGCATCGGTAATATCTTCAAACACAAGTTCTCCCTTATTGAGATACAACTTGTTGTCATTCAAGTTAGAAGTGAAATAAATATCTTCTAACCCGTCGTTATTGAAATCACCAATAGCAACACCTCCCCCATTATAAAAATACTCATATAGAAAGCCATTCATGTCATCGGTTTCAGGAAGCGTGTTAGTAAAGTCAACGCCTGAATCTTCAACTGACACCAGTCTAAACAGCACAGCATTACTATCTCCTTGGTCTTGCTTTAATTGCAGGTCCTGATTACAGGAGATAATTATTAAAGGAATAAAAATTAGCAGCCGATTTATTTTATTGATCACCTGTTATGTTTTTTAGTGTTTTTTACAGATTTTCATTTACAAATATACGCGAAATAATGGCTTAAATGATACCCCTGGGTTTTACTCCCTTCACACTCAATTCGAGTATTGTTATTTGAATTCTGGAATTCATTTGAGTTTTGAGATTTGAGATTTGAGATTTGAGATTTGAGATTTGAGATTTGAGATTTATTTATGGTGAACTGGATCAAAATTGAATTAACTTTTGTTCCCAATATCATGGAAGTACTAAAATTAAAGTATCACAGTCTAAATAGAGGAAGTTTCTTTTTGGAACCTGTTGCTGAAAGTCTTGAACCTTACCTAAAACAACAGGGCTGGATGCTCCCAGAGGATACAATTAAGAAAATGGAGAAACCAGGCCATGGGAATATGAACATGGTATTGCGAATAGTACCCTATTTATCGAGCTCGTTTATTGTGAAGCAAGCACGCCCCTGGGTTGAGAAATATCCACACTTGGATGCCCCAATCGAACGCATTCAGGTTGAAAACAACTATTATAGGTATATCAATTATCATCCAATGCTTGCGGACTTTTCGCCGGACATAATTGGGTTTGATGCTGAAAATTCTTTGTTGGCCATGGAAGACCTGGGCAAAGCCGCTGATTTCAGCTTCGTCTATAAAAGTAACTCGGGCTTTAATCAACAGTATCTGGAAGCAGCAATTAACTATCTGAATTACCTAAAACAAATTCCCGTACCAACACAATATTCGGCCAATCTGAGTTTACGTAAGTTAAACCATCAACACATCTTTCAACTCCCCTTCTCAACAGATAACCAATTTCAATTGGATGAAATCCAACCGGGCTTGCAGAAGCTATCTGAATCATGTAAAAGAGATAAACTATTGGTTAAAAGAATTGACCAACTGGGTAAGAGCTACCTGGAGACCGGCAAATTTTTAGTACACGGGGATTTTTATCCAGGCAGCCTACTCAATTCCGCTGATGGCTTAAAAGTGATTGATCCGGAGTTCTCCTTTGTTGGACCGGAAGAGTGGGATATTGCCATTTTTTCGGCTCATCTATTCTTATCCAACACCCCGATAGAATTAATTCGCAGTGCTCTCGATCTGTTCCACAAAACCGGTGATTTTGATGATAATAAGTTTGCAGGATATTTAGGCACGGAAATATTGAGAAGATTACTTGGCCTGGCCCAAGTACCTGTGGAAATGGACCTGGGTCAAAAAGCTCAATTAATAGAGCAGTCCATAAATTGGATTAAGATCGGAAAAATCGATGTACTAACTGATTACTAGCGCCGATATTCAGCTCCATAACCGGTCCCATGACCGATCCTTGTCCCACTCAGGTGTAGGTTTAAAGAAATTCTTGTTTTCAGAGTCCAAATGTTCTTTTACCACATCCTCATTTAATTCAATTCCCAGTCCCGGACTATCGGGAACATTAGCAAATCCTTTTTCGATCAGTGTATGTTGGGTTTTAACAAGATCTTCCCAG
>CAZAWQ010000123.1:0-2203 GCA_964488585.1 uncultured Roseivirgaceae bacterium | reverse complement strand
ACGAATATGGTATAATCCTGTATCCACTCCAATCCCTGGACATTTTCAACGGCAAATTGAGGTAAAAAAGCGTTTGCACCTGCCAAAGCTGTACCTAAGCCCCCAATGATCAACAGGGGCTTTATTGTAACTTTTATAAATTTTTCTAACATGACACGTGATTTATTCAATTGTTACCGGAACTATGTCCAAAATTTCCTCAGCCTGGTTCTTGGCTACATTTTTTTGTACCTGTAGAACTGGATTATAGTCGGCGGGAACTTCTATGAGTTGCACCTCATTGGCATATTGCTGATAAGAAGCCATCATTGTAGCTAAAACCTCTGGCTCTTGCTCTGACAAATCGTTGACCTCGATAGGGTCCTCAATAATATTAAATAGTCTCCACTGCTTATCACCAAATGGGGGGTTGCTTTTGGTCAATTTATAATTACCCATAAATACAGCAGCACTACCTGCCAGTTCATAGGCTACCGGGTCGTCTGAGTCATGCACAGCACTTGTTTCACCCCGAAGGAAGCCAAGCATACTTTTGCCCATAATCGGATGGACATCACGACCGTTATATAGACCAGAAGGCTGTGAAACGCCAGCCAATTCTAAAAGAGTAGGCGTAATATCGCTCACATAGGCAAATGCATCGGTGGTCACATCTTTTTGAAAACCGGGTCCGGACACAATAAATGGAACCCTCATGCCTCCTTCGGCAGCAGAGCCCTTAAACATGAAGAATGGCGTTCCTGATACACCAGCCCAGCCGGGGCCATAATTAACATAGCTTCCCTTCAGCCCCATTTGCTCGTATGTAAGGTCGAAATTCTGGGCATACCATTCTGGGAAGGCTTTATCTTGTTCGTTGTTATCGGCACCATTGTCCGAAGCAAAGATGATGATCGTATTATCAGCCTCTCCTATTTCTTCTAAATGTGCCATTAAACGGCCAACACCATCATCCAGGTTCTCCAGCATTCCGGCATAGATTGCCATCTTTTTTGCTTGAATCTTACGCTCATCTTCACTCAATGTTTCCCAGGCAGGAGCTATCGGATTAGGTTGCATGTTCAAGCCTGCAGGCATAATACCCATCTCCACTTGCCTGGCATATCGTTGATCACGAATTTTATCCCATCCTACGTCATAGGTGCTCATGTATTTGTCAATGTACTTCTGAGGGGCCTGGTGTGGGTAGTGCTGCGCCTGGTACGATACGTAAGCAAAAAAAGGTTTTCTGTCCTCACTACGGTCCGCATCGATATACTCGGTGATTCTCCGGATATAGTAATCCGAAGAGAAAAAATCATCGGGAAGATCCGTTTCCTGGTATCCTTCGTAAAAGTGTACGTAATCATACATTGGCAGGTATGTTTTGTGCTCCCAATTGTCTGCGCCGCTTTCCATGAGTGCTATAGAACGTTCAAAACCACGTGCAGCAGGAAGGCTCTCCTTGGTTTTCCCCAGGTGCCATTTGCCAGCCATATAGGTGTTGTAACCGGCATCTTTGAGAAGCGTGGGCAATGTCACAACATCTCCACTCATAATTCCCTCATAACCTGGTTGATTAAATTGATTTTCAGCCATAATTTCAATCATATTACCCATACCAGTTAAGTGATTATCGACTCCTGTGAGAAGCATACTTCGTGTAGGCGAGCAAGTGGCTGCTGTATGGTAATTGATAAATTTGATTCCACTTGATGCTAATTTATCAATGTTGGGTGTGGAGATTTCTGAACCGTACGTCCCCAAATCTGCGTATCCTGCATCATCAATTAGCAAAATGATGATGTTGGGACGCTCATCTGCTTTGGAATCCTGTTTTTGAGCTTCGCAGGAAGGTATAAGAAGAATAGCTAAAATGGTTATAAGAAGCAGGGTAAACTTTTTGCTTGTTTGAGTTGAGTTTTTGAAAGGATGTTTCATTTTAAAGGATTTTGATTTGCTCACAATTGTTTGATTTTAAGGGTCATTTTATACAATATAAGTAGGCAAACAGCATTTTCCTAAATCAGATAATATTGCCCTGAATTACCACTCTCCCAACGGCCGCTTTTGGCCGATAGCGGCCGTTCACCAAATTTCAATTAGTGCACCTTGATGGTATTTTTTGTAATTTGAAATACCATGTCTCAATCCCGCCAACTAGCTGCCATCATGTTCACCGATATTGTTGGGTATACTGCCTTGATGGGAAGAGACTCTACCA
>CAZAWQ010000122.1:0-1545 GCA_964488585.1 uncultured Roseivirgaceae bacterium | reverse complement strand
GCGAAAAGTATTGGAATACTTCAGAACGCTTGAATAGTTGAAGGATATGCATAGACCATCTATCCATGCGCTGGTATGAGATAGTAGTCCTCTTTGGATTGTGGTAATGATATCAAAGCAGGCGCAGGCCGAAACCTGTCGGATCTTTCCATTCTATTCCTTGACCATCATTCTGGCTGGATTATCTTTCGGCCAATGCTGGTGATACTCTGCTGGTGGAAAAGGGGGTACAGGTAATCAAAGAAAAATCTTTACTCTTTGGGCTAAAGGCCTACTTCAGAAGACTTCGGGTTCAAATGAAACAAAAAATAAATTATAGCCGTGGGCAAAAGGAGGGCTCCCAGTTGGTGTAAAACCGCCAATGTTAGGGGAACTGCATACAAAAGGGTTAGAACACCCAGCAAAAACTGAATAAGTACTACGGCCATTACCAAATTAACACCTAATTTTTGATGAGGGTGCAGAAATACTTTTTGGGACCTGAACCAAATAAATAAAGCCCCAAAGAGGATTATAAAAGCAAGGTACCGGTGGATAAACTGTACACTTGCCAAATTTTCAAAAAAGCTGATCATTCCAACATTGTTGTAGGAAAAACCGATGGATTCTGCTATCCATCGGTCGCCCATTTTTGGAAAAGTGTTATATACACTTCCTGCTTTTAACCCGGAAACAAATGCTCCATAGATCACTTGAATGAAAGTTATGATTAGCAATGCAACCGAATATTTTTTTAAAAGCCTGGTCTGAAAGCTGTCTTTTTCCCTTTGAGGAAATACAAGTTCTAATAAAATCCAAAGGGTATAGCAGTATAAAATGAAGGCAATTATTAGGTGACCTGCCAACCGGTAATGACTGACATTTGGGTCCTTGATAAGCCCACTTTTTACCATAAACCAACCCAAAAAACCTTGAAAACACCCCAGTACAAAAACGAAAAGCAGTTTTCTGGTTAAAAGTGCACCTAGCTTCTTTTTTAATAGAAAATACAAAAAAGGAAAAATAAAAACTACGCCAATAATACGACCCAGTAGGCGGTGAATATATTCCCACCAGAAGATGGACTTGAATTCTTCCAGTGAAAAATCAAAATTTTGGATTTTGAACTCTGGGGTTTGTTTGTACTGGTTAAAGGTTTCCAGCCAATCTTGCTGGCTCAGGGGAGGGATACTCCCTATAAACAATTTCCATTCTACCATAGAAAGCCCGGAATGAGTGAGCCGGGTAATTCCTCCCACCACTACCATTAACGCGATAAGAAAACAACCGGTGGCTAACCATATAATGATCGGTTTCTGGTTTTGTGTATCCATAGGGTGAAATTATTCTCCAAAAGTAGAAAAAAGCCAGGAAGTCCAGTCCTGTAGTTCCATTTTTGCTATCCATAGGGGGTGCGCCTTAAAAGAGTCTTCTACATTTTTAGGTTGGGGTACGGTGTAAATGGTATTTTCCAATTTCGGTTTGTCTTGGTTAAAGACCAATCCCAGGATAATGGTAAAGGTAGAGTATATGAATTTTGAGGATAACCGCTCCTCATCCGCCAAT
>CAZAWQ010000121.1:0-3620 GCA_964488585.1 uncultured Roseivirgaceae bacterium | reverse complement strand
TCCAATCTGTTGTTGGGTATTTTGTAACCGCGCTTCAGCAGTCCTGATGGCCAGTTCAAACGGGCGCTTGTCTAATTGAAATATAGTATCCTCAATGTTCATCGAACTATGCAGATGCACCTTGATATCGGTGATATGTCCGGCTACTCTGGAAACAATTGGGATTGCCAGCCCCGTTATTCTGGCTTGGTCGGTGTAAGGAGTATGACGATCTGATAGTACATAAATTATAAACATAATTATGCACAGAAAAAGTACCCCTATGGTAAGGGTTCTTACAGGATTGCCGCCCTTTTTTGTATTTGGAGGGGCTTCCGTGTTAGGATCCTTTGGCCCTTCTTGTAGTTCGTTATTATCTTCTACCTCTTTTTCTCCCATAGGTTATGCGGTATCTGATTCGACTGCGCGTTCACCCTCACCCTCGTCGCTTTCTTCCAGCCAGGCCATGAACAGTTCGTATCCAATAGAAAGAACAATTGCTCCGGTAAAGAGTCCTATGAATCCTTGAAAGATAAATCCTCCAATGGCGCCAAGGAAAATTACCAACATAGGAACGGGAGCACCTTTTCCTAGTAGTATCGGCTTTAAAATGTTGTCGGACAACGAGGCAAGAAGGATAAGAATGGTCCATACGGTAGCCATAGTAGGCGAAATGGCAGAATATAACCAGATAATTATAGGTAAAGAAACCAAAGTTGGCGGCAACTGAATAATACCCAGCAATAAAACCAAGGCAGCCCAAACCGCAGCATAGGGTACACCAGCTAATAGAAATAAAACACCCAACAGAAAGGACTGGATAAGCGCGACTCCTAAAATACCCTTGGTGACATTTTTTACGGTTTTACCGCATAATTCTGCAAATTCATCTCCACGTTTTCCAACCAACTTTCCAAATATTTGTTTAGCAAAATTACCAGTGCCGGTGGTGGCCAGCAAAACCCCTGCAATGATTATTGACAAAATAAACTGCAAGATACCCATGCCGATCCCCAAAGCGGTTGACATTAACCATTTCCCAAGATTGGCCAGCTGTTCTTCATAGGTACCTAGAAATTTCTCCAGATTGCTGGAGGCAGCGGACCAGGCTCCGTATAGTTTTTCGCCAATCAGGGGCCAATCTGCAACTGACGCATCTGGAGGGGGGACTACCACACCTCCTTTTTCGAAGTTTTCACTTATTTCACTAAGATTTGAGACCAGTGCATTTACCGCAAAGTAAGAGGGTAAGACTATGACTGTCAAAAAGATAATGACTATAATAAATGACGACCATGAAGGCTTATTGCCTAGTTTCTTATTGATTGCATTATAGATTGGTTCAACGGATACCGCAATAATTACTGCCCACAGTACAATACTGGTAAAGGGCAATAGAATACTTAGGCACCATACGATCAGAATAAAGAGAAAGATCAGCCTTATGGTAATTTCCACAGAAGTAGAAATGCTTTTTTGTAGTGATGAGTTATTCATATTTGTATTAGGTTAATTTTCAATAATTTAGTAAAGTTTTAAACTATTAAAAACTAAACCTTTCTTAAGACCTTCTCCTGTTATCGCGAATTTGGCCCTCAAGCTTATAAAAGGGTGCTTTATCACAAAACTAGCTTAAGTTCCGCAGCCTTTGATATCTGTAGCACATGATGACGAAAGTGGGCTTCAAAAAAGTCAAGCATACCGGGAATGGTAAGGTGCCCGGCATAGGGATGTTTGTAAATAGTCTTGTTAAAATAATCCGGAGATACTTTTTCCAGCAATGTACCTAACAATTGCCGTTCTTCTGACCATTGTCGAGTCACGTGATCAAGGGAATCCGAGTCTGGCAAGTTGCCTGTATTTACACGCTGAGGTGCTTTGGCTTTCCACCCTGACAATAGATACCATCGCAACAATAAAGACCGAATATGGGTAGCCACACCGCTGTTGGTGAATTGGGTGGTATTCTTCAGTTTTTTTTCGCAGTACATTCTTGAATAGGATTCCGACAACATCAAATGGTGCATAACTTGAATTGCCGACCAACTGCCGGGTTGAGGCCGCCTATTGAGCTGGACGTGGGTACAAGTCTCTAGTTGATTAAAAAGAGAGCGTAACAAAATGTCGAGGTGTTTCAGTTTGGTAGTTAGCACAGACATGTACTAATATACAACGACATCTGATAAAATGCTCCTTCAATCTCTCAATCAGTCCTTCAATCCTTCACTCATTCAGTCCCTCAATCATTGATAAATTTCCGTATCGGGATGGAAAGCTACCCAGGCAAACCAGAACATTTGCAACCCGACAATTTCTTCTCCACTGGCCGATACAATGCGGACATTCTCGCCCTTTGCATCCCAAGAAAGTGTCAGGACGGTTCCTCCCAACTCATCTTTCAGTTCCCGGCTCTTATTCTTGGATAACTTCTTGATGGGATAGGCTTTGAATGCACCATTGATTTCAACTCCAATGACCCATTCTTTTTTATGGAAAGTGTTGTCATTGTGGGAGACTGGGAAATAGGTACGATCTTCCTGGTCATAGTTGCCGTAGGCTTTACCTTGATAATTTCTGTTAAAGCCGGTTTCGTTACTAAGAATTAGTGTTTCAGGATGTAAATTCCGCCAGGCACGCAAGGTCATTCGAAGGGTGTTAATTGGTACGAGTTCCTGGCCCTTCATAGGCCCACTGATGGCCTTTGCCATTATTTGCGACCATAGGGACTCAGTGTTTCTATCATAAAGTAGTACATCACTATTATACAATAATCCGGATACCCCAAATTCCGTAGGCTTACCATTTATTGCATCAGCTTCGAAGGCAATCCCACTACCACAAAGAGGACAATAGGTAATGGCCAGCTGTTTTCCATTGAACTGGTCATTTACAATTTCGTGCCTGTCCATAATGTTTATAGGATAAGCTTTGGCTACTCCGTTGTAGTAAACACCCAAGACCTCGGAGTTGTTGTCAAACTCCTTGTATTGGTGTGAGGGCTTGAAAACTGGATTATCAATTGATGGGATACCGTCCCGGGGTGGGCCTCCGCGTAATATTTGACTAACTGGAATCAGGGCATCTTTTAGGTTGAAACCATTCAGTTCTTGGGCTTGGGTATTAACCGTAAATAGACTGATAATAGTCAATAGATACATTTTCATATCATATCAACAGTATGATCAAGCATTCAGTTCTTTGCAAGAGGTCAAGAATTTAGAATTTCTGAGCACCTACATGCCCCATTGGGCGCAGTTTATAAGCAGTATAAGTCCCTTAAAATATATTATTGAGGTGCTTAGAATGGTTTATCTCAAAGGAAGTGATATTAAGGACCTACCTCCACAATTTTTGGCGCTGGCTGGGCTTGCGGTGTATTTTAATGGATGGGTGGTATTGAGTTATCGTAAAAGTGGTTAGAAGATCAATAGAACAATAGTACAAATCGATTAACGATTTGCGAGTGTACAGAGATCATCCCTCAATCCTTCTTGACCCAATGTGGCCTCCCCGTTCAATATATTTCAAACAGAATTGGTGATATTTTAAAATTGGCAGAAAACTCAGATTAACTTATTTAGCGATTTGGCAAAAGGAAAAGAGCTTCATGATCAGGGAAAGTATCTCGAAGCAAGTGAGAT
>CAZAWQ010000120.1:0-13363 GCA_964488585.1 uncultured Roseivirgaceae bacterium | reverse complement strand
GCCCAACCAGGAGAGATTTTCCAAAGTGTTTCTATCTACAAATATTGTGGAATCTGACCAACCAAATTCGCTCATACCCAATTCGTATAGCCGCTTTAATTTGCCGGCAGCACATACCACCTTTTGCTTATTTTTGTGTTGCTCCAGGTCGGTAAGCTCCGTTCCAATGCACATACCGCTCAAGAGATGAAAATTATAATCTTTTCTACTCTTCTGAAGCACCTGTTTGGCCCTGATGCCGAAAAGAATATGCAGAAAATTATCGTTCCGGCTGAGAATAATTCCCTCAGTAAACGCTTTTTTGTGGTCTTCCGAAAAATCTCCAGTAGCCACGGATTCCTTCAATATGCTGTACTGCACGGATTCCTTCAATATGCTGTACTGTCTGATAATTTCAAATACTTCGCCTGTCATGAATGATTTGAAGTTGTGAATCACTTCAGACTCAATAAAAATATGCTTGGAATGTGTTCCTGGTAAAATGCAAATGCAATCATTAAGGTTGATTTTGCTGGCTAGGCCGATAATTTGAACCTCTTCTCCCCGCATAATGTCTTTATGGTTGGTCAAACCCGAAATAAGCATCAGATCATGTTGAAAATCATTGCTTGAGGGGATTTCCTTATATATTAAATCTTCTCCCCCGTTACTAAAGGGCACAAGGGCATACGGTAATTCCTCCATTCCTATAGATGAGGAAGCCATCCCTGAAATGATCACCGGGACATTTTGAAGTTTTAAATTAAAATCATCCTCAATATGAGTAATGGCCTCTTGCAGGTACTGTTGAAAAAATACTATTCTTTGGATGTTATTGGTTTTTGAATTCCATTGTGAGAACATTTTTTTAACACCCATTTCGGAAAAGAAATGGCCCTCAATACTTCCAGTATCTTTATACACTAGTTTTAGCCTGAATGATGAGGTACCCCAATCACAACCCAAGAAATAACTGTCTGAACTCACCACTCAGCTATTGATAAGGACTGCCCTTGCGTCTAATACGTTCTTAACTAACCTCTTTGATAGGTCCGTAATCCTTGAGAAATTTCCAGATTGTACCGCATCCGGCTGAATCAGTGAGGACCCAATGCCTACGGCGTGTGCACCGGCATGAATCCATTCACCGGCATTGTCGGGAGTGACCCCGCCTGTTGGAATTAGTTTGATTCCTGCCAGTGGACCCTGAACAGCACGAAAGTAGAGGAGTCCATGAATTCCGGCAGGAAACAACTTGACCATATCGGCCCCGCATTCATGGGCCGTTAAAATTTCTGTAGGCGAAAATGCACCCATGAAAACCGGCACCTCATGCTTATGGGCGGCAACCACAATATCAGGTTTTACTACAGGGGTTACTAAAAACTTTGCCCCCGCATCGATAGCTTTATTGGCCATAGCAGCATCCAATACAGTACCTGCACCAATCAGATTGGCACTATCTTCAGTAGCAATCCTTTCTATAAATTGTAAAGCATTAGGTGTATTCAGAGTTATTTCCCAGGTGTTAACCCCTCCGGCCTGCAAAGATTCAAGCACATTCATGATGTGATTGGAGGTCTTCATTCTGATAATAGACACCACTCCGGTTTCTAAGATCTTTTCCAAAATTTTACTTCGTTGCATGTGCTTGTTCGTGATCAAGAGTTGGTTTAAGGTAATTCAATGGATTAATTGCTTTCTTAGTGTCATTTCACATAATTATGTATGATGTATTATAAATAAAATTTAGATCGCATTATAACTTAAGGATCAATTTTGTGCTATCCCGACACCAGGTACAAACTCGTGTATTATAAAAGACAACCCAAGCAGTTGTTGATTTAGACACTTCAATTGAAAAACTGCCAAAATTATTGTACCTTTTAAGGTAGTAATAACTAATATTCAGGCTAAAACACCAAAAACCAATTACTATGAATTTTGCCGGCAGAAAAAAAGAAACTACCGAATCTCGAGCTATGAAGTTCCCTTCCATTGAGAAGATCATGGCCAGGGATGAAATTACCTTAACCCCCGATCAGCCGATCAATGATGCCATTACTATTTTGCTGGACAACAAGGTCACTGGGGCGCCGGTTTTGGACAAGAACAGGAAAATAGTAGGAATGATCACCGAAAAAGATTGCCTACGTGTACTTATTGACAGCGCATATCACAACATGCCTTTTTCAGATAAGACTGTAGGTGTTTATATGTCGCCTGTAGTAAAGACGGTTACTACAGAGCATGACCTTCTGGATGTCGCAAATGAGTTTCTTACTACTAATTACAGGAAATTCCCAGTGGTGTATCGGGAAACCCTGGTTGGTCAGGTGAGCCGAAGAGATGTGTTAAGGGCAATTGCTGAAATGAATAATACTACCTGGTAGAGCCGATCTCAGATCTCAGATCTTAGATCCTTTTTTAATGCGGATTTTTTTCTTAAATTATTGTGTCCTAGCCAGACACTTATTTCACACAAACAAGTAAAGGTGTTTTTATGGGGTCATTGTTGCTCTTGCTGATTTACGCAATCATGGTAGTAACAATTCCTGTAGGTACGATCATTTTATCCTGGGTACTCGGTCAAAAAGATCAAAACCCCTCTAAGGCTGCTCCATATGAATCAGGCATTCCAGTAACTGATTCTGCCCGTTTGCGTTTTCCTTCCCGTTTTTATTTAGTGGCAATGTTCTTTGTGATTTTTGACTTGGAGGTGGTTTTTCTATTTGCCTGGGCCATAGCGTTTCGTGAAGTGGGTTGGGCTGGATATCTTACCGTTCTGGTATTTATATTGATACTGGCGGTGGTTTTGGTCTACGAATGGCGTACTGGGGCATTGGATTTTGGACCTTCGGGCAAGAAAATTTTAAAGGCATATAAAAAATTAAATAAATGAAGTGGTGGCTTAGTGATACCCGTTCTACGGAGAGAAAAATAAGGGGAACCAGCTCCTATGAGGAGGCTTTACAGAAAAATATTGCACTGGCAAAATTACAGGATTTGGTGGCATGGTCACGAAAAAGCTCAACCTGGCCTTTCGGTTTTGGTTTGTCCTGTTGCTTTGTGGAGATGGCCACCAGCCTCACTAGTAAATACGATATTGCCAGATTTGGGGCTGAAGTGATAAGGGGCTCCCCACGACAGGCGGATGTTATGATTGTTGCTGGAACGGTATTTCTCAAAATGGCACCGGTGATCAAGCGGTTATATGATCAAATGATGGAGCCTAAGTGGGTGATCTCAATGGGTTCTTGTTCCAATTCCGGTGGCATGTATGACATATATAGTGTAATTCAAGGAGTAGATAGCATATTGCCAGTAGATGTGTATGTTGCGGGATGCCCTCCACGACCAGAAGCTTTTATGCAGGGATTGGTGATGCTTACTGAGATGATTGGCAATGAAAAGAGACCGCTTAGCTGGACCATTGGCCCACAGGGGGTTTATCAACCGGAAAAGGTCTCACAGAAAGATTTAAATAAAAACCATCGCATGGGTATGAAACAAATTACTTCGCCGGACCAAATAAAAAATTCCTGAATATTTAGGATAAATGGTGAAAGAATTGAACGACAAATTTGGCGCAGATAGTTTTCGGAAGGAAGAAACAGCCGATAACATCCTTACCCTACACACCAACCAGGAACTGGCCGGCGATGTTTTGACTTTTCTGAAAACAGGAATTGCCAATCCTTTTTCCATGCTTTACGATCTAACGGCTATTGACGAGAGAAATCGCAAAAGCAACAACGGAGAATCTGATCATTCCTTCACCTTAGTATATCACTTACTTTCCTTCGATCGTAACCAGGATATTAGAATAAAGGTTGATCTCAAGGAAGAGTTTCCCTCTCATCCCTCAATTACTAAATTATGGCCCATGGCCAATTGGTATGAACGGGAGGTCTATGATATGTTTGGAATTACTTTTACCGGACACCCTCATTTGCGTCGAATATTAATGCCTCAAAATTGGAAAGGGCATCCTTTACGAAAGGAGCATCCTGCAAGGGCCACCGAAATGGAGCCCTTCGAATACACTGATGACTATCTGTTGGAACAGGTGGAGAGCTATGAATTTAAGCCTGAGGATTGGGGAATGGAGCGGGTCGGGAAAGACACTGATTACATGTTTCTGAATATAGGACCCCAGCATCCGGGAACGCACGGAGTGCTGCGTCTGGTGGTTCAATTGGAAGGCGAGGATATCGTGGATATAGTCCCGGACATTGGCTTTCATCATCGCGGTGCAGAGAAAATGGCCGAGCGCCAGACCTGGCATACTTTTATTCCCTACACTGACCGGATTGATTATCTGGGAGGTGTTATGAATAATTTACCTTATGTATTGGCGGTCGAAAAACTTGGGGGCATCAATGTCCCTGATCGGGCACAGGTAATCCGGGTGATGATGTGTGAATTGTTCCGAATCGCCAGTCATCTGGTTTGGTACGCCACCTTTGCTCAGGATTTAGGGCAGCTCTCCCCGGTATTTTATATGTTCTCGGATAGGGAAAAGGCTTTTGACATTGTCAGCGCTATATGTGGCGCCAGGATGCACCCCAATTGGTTTCGGATCGGCGGGGTAGCGCAGGATCTGCCTGAGGGATGGGAATCTCTTTTTCATGATTTCATTAAATACATGTACCGAAGAATATCGGAGTACGACAAAATGGTGCTTGGTAACAGGATATTCAAGGCACGTACCAAGGGAATTGGAATATATACTAAGGAGGAAGCTATCGAATGGGGCGTTACTGGACCGGGACTAAGGGCCTGTGGATATGAATGGGACTTTAGAAAGAAAAGGCCTTATTCTGGCTATGATCAATTTGAATTTGAAATTCCAGTGGCTGCCAATGGCGATTGCTATGACCGGGCTCTGGTTCGGGTAGAGGAAATGCGCCAAAGCCTGAGGATTATCGAACAGTGTATACAGCAGATGCCTGGCGGGTCTTACATATCTGATCACCCCAGGGCCACACCCCCGGATAAGGCCCATACCATGAAAGATATTGAAACACTCATCACTCATTTTTTGAATGTGAGTTGGGGGCCTGTAATTCCCGAAGGGGAGGCATTTGTTGGGGTGGAGGCAACTAAAGGTAATAATGGCTATTACCTGATAAGTGACGGAAGCACTGCTCCTTACCGGGCCCGCATCCGCACCCCTTCCTTTCCACACATGCAGATGGTACCTTATATCAGCAAGGGTTATACCGTGGCTGATCTGCTAGTTATAATTGGTAGTGTGGATTTCGTACTTGCAGATATTGATAGATGATTATGTTAACTGATAAGGAAAAAGCGAAGATAGACCAGGAAATTGATCATTTACCGTATCGGAGTGCCGCCTGCATTGAGGCATTGAAAGCGGTACAGGAAGAACGGGGTTGGATATCCGATGATAGTATAAAAAATATAGCGGATTACCTGGAGATGTCTGCAGAGGAGGTCGATAGTGTGGCCACTTTTTACAACTTAATATTCAGAAGACCGGTGGGCAGACATGTAATTCTTTTGTGCGATAGCATAAGTTGTTGGGTTCTGGGTTACGAGAAGATACTTACGCATTTAAAACAGAAACTTGACCTGGATTGGGGTGCAACCACCGCCGATAAACGGTTTACACTGTTGCCCATACCTTGTCTGGGAACTTGTGACCATGCTCCGGCAATGATGATTGATAATGATTTGCACCGGGACCTTACTGAAGAAAAAATTGATGAAATTTTGGATCAATATAAATAAATGAATAAGCCCTTAACTCACATGATCCGACCCGATGGGCAGCCGCTCAGTTTGCGTGAATATGAACAATTGGGGGGATACAACGCCATAAAGATTGCGCTGCGGATGAGCCCTGAAGATGTCACACAGCAGGTGAAAGACGCCGATTTGCAAGGACGCGGCGGGGCAGGTTTTTCGACAGGTACCAAATGGAGTTTTGTTCCTATGGGTGCGGATGCTCCTGACCTCAAATATTTAATTGTGAATGGGGATGAAATGGAGCCCGGGACCTTCAAGGACCGATTATTACTGGAGGGTAACCCGCATCAATTGATTGAGAGTGTCATCATAAGTGCTTATGCCATTCAAGCCAAGAAAGCCATTGTTTTCCTTCGATGGGCCTATAAAGCCTCGGCTAAGCGGTTATTAATTGCCATTGAAGAAGCCAAGAATGCGGGTTATGTTGGGAAAAATATACTTAATAGCGGATTTAATATTGAAATAGTCCTCCACACCAGTGTAGGGCGGTATATGTGCGGTGAAGAAACCGCCTTGTTGACTGCTTTGGAAGGTAAAAGGGCTATACCCCGTGCCAAACCTCCATTTCCCCAAACCAGTGGATTATTCGGAAAACCATCCATTGTTAATAATGTAGAAACACTGTGTTGCGTACCTCATATTATTGAAAAAGGGGCTGACTGGTTCAAGAGCTTGAGCAATGGTGATGGAGGAGGTACCAAACTCTATGGTGCCAGCGGTAGAGTTAAAACTCCTGGCATCTATGAATTGCCTTTAGGGGTACCATTGAGGGAACTAGTTGAGGAGCATGCCGGAGGTATGCAAGATGGATATCAGTTCCGGGCCGCATTGCCTGGGGGCGCTTCTACCGATTTCTTGACCACAGATCATTTAGATGTGAAAATGGATTTTAAATCAGTCAGTGAATGTGGTAGCCGGTTAGGTACAGGAACCATCATCGTGTTGGATGACCGGACCTGCCCGGTTGGTTTTACCCACAACCTCGAGCATTTCTTCGCGCAGGAGTCATGCGGCTGGTGCACGCCTTGCCGCGAAGGATTACCCTGGGTGGAGCGGATACTAAAATCTATAGAAGAAGGCCAAGGCAGGGAGGGTGATCTTGAATTGCTCCGTGAGCATACTGTTGGCTTGGGCCCGGGAATGACGTTCTGTGCATTAGCGCCAGGGGCCATGGCCCCACTTCAGAGTGCACTGAAATATTTTGAAGAAGACTTTAAATTACACATTAAGGAGAAAAAATGCCCTTATGGGGAAAACTGATGTCGCAAATTTGGGTAGACGGTAAAGCATTTAAGGTAGAAAAAGACAAAAATCTGTTGGAGACAATTCTCTCCCTGGGTTTTGATCTTCCTTATTTTTGTTGGCATCCTGCTCTGGGATCAGTGGGCTCGTGCCGACAGTGCGCTGTCCGAAAATATCAGGACAAAGAAGACCAAAAAGGACAGATCGTAATGGCCTGTATGGAGCCCGTATTAGACGATCTTTATATTTCAATTGAAGAAAAAGAGGTTGCCGATTTCAGAAAGAACGTAATCGAATGGCTAATGGTTAACCATCCACATGACTGTCCGATCTGTGACGAAGGCGGCGAATGTCACCTGCAAGATATGACAGTAATGGCTGGCCATAATTACCGAAGGTCCCATTATAAAAAGCGCACATATAACAACCAGGACCTTGGTCCTTGTATCAATCATGAGATGAATCGCTGTATACAGTGCTACCGGTGTGTCCGGTTCTACAACGATTACGCCGGAGGAGATGATTTGCAAGTATTCGCAGCCCATGATCATGTCTATTTTGGGCGTCATGAGGATGGTACCCTGGAAAGTGAATTTAGTGGCAATCTGGTGGAAGTATGTCCGACCGGTGTATTTACGGACAAAACGCTCAAAGAACATTACACCAGAAAATGGGACCTTACATCCGCTCCAACAGTTTGCCAACATTGTAGTTTGGGATGTAACATATTGGCAGGTGAACGTTACGGCTCACTGCGAAGGATCCTAACCCGCTTTAATGCGGAGGTAAACGGCTATTTTATTTGTGACCGCGGACGATTTGGCTATGATTTTGTCAATGGAGAAGAAAGGATTCGCAGTGCTGCCTCTAAAGAGGATGGTGCATGGCGACACTTGGAAAAAGCTGATGCGCTTAATCACCTAAGTAAGATAGTCGAAAAGGGGAAAGTTATGGGCGTTGGATCCCCCAGAGCATCTCTGGAATCCAATTACGCCTTAAGGACACTGGTTGGTGAAAATAATTTTTTTAATGGCATTGCTCATAAGGAAAATCAGTTGCTTCAACAAGCGCTTGATTTTTTACAGGGCGGCGCTGTCAAAACCCCTTCGCTAAAAGAAATAGAAAACTGTGATGCCGTCATCGTCATTGGGGAAGATGTGACCAATACTGCCCCTTTAATAGATCTCGCTTTAAAACAATCGGTGCGGGTACAGCCTTTGGAAAAACTTGATAAGATCGGAATACCCCCATGGAATGATTCAGCGGCAAGAGATCATCTTCAAGATGAAAAAGGGCCAATTTATATTTTCACTCCTCAGGAAACCAAATTGGATCAAATTGCCACCAAATTTTTTAGAGATACTCCCCAGGAACTTGCACGAATGGTAACGGCAATCGCCGGTCAACTGGATGCCACTATACCGCTCGAAGGTCAACCAAAACCCGAACCAGAGATTTTAAAAGAAATTGCCGAGGCATTACTACAGGCCCAACGACCATTGGTAATTGCCGGAACAAGTCTGGGTAGTACCACCTTGTTGAATTCTGCAATCAACCTGGCAAATGCGTTACATCAGGGTAATAGTAACGCTTGCATTAGTTTCATCTTTTCTGAATGCAATAGCGTGGGCGTTGGAATGATGGAAACAAAGGGCTTAGAAGATGCTATACAATCTAAAAGTCAATATGATACACTGATTGTTCTGGAGAACGACCTGTATCGACGACAAACTCAGACCCTCATAAACAATTTTTTAGATAGGTTCAAAAATATTATTGTCCTTGATCATACTCAGAGCCAGACTACATCCAGAGCAGATCTGCTATTGGCAGCCGGTACATTTGCTGAAGCCGATGGTACCATGGTAAACAATGAGGGCAGGGCCCAACGATTTTTTCAAGTACAAGCGGCAGATGAAGCGGTACAGGAAAGTTGGCGATGGATACTTCAGGTTGGCAAACTACTTAATAATGAGCTACTTGAAGGTGTGAACGGACTAGACGAGCTGATTGGCAGCATAGAGAACGAACTCGAGCAGTTTAGGGGAATTTCCAAAGCTGGACCTCTTTCCGGATATAGAATTAATGGTCAGAAAATAAGCAGAGCGCCACATCGATACAGTGGACGCACCGCCATGTTTGCCGATCTTCAGGTAAATGAACCAAGACCCCCGCAAGACCCGGACAGTCCGCTAAGCTTTACCATGGAGGGTTACCAGGGAATACCGCCTGAGTCGGCAACTTCATTCTACTGGAGTCCCGGATGGAATTCAGCCCAGGCCATTAATAAGTTCAGGAACGAGATCGATAGTGGGAGACAGCAGGGAAGCCCGGGTGTGCGTTTGATCGAGCCCACATCAGGTGAAGAGAAATACCAATATCTGGAGTGCCTCCCGGAAGACCACCCAGAGCCGGGAGAATGGAAATTAGTGCCGATACACCACATTTTTGGCACTGAGGAGTTGAGTGCAAAATCCACAGCTATTTCAGATAGAAGTCCAGGACCTTCCTTAATAATGAATGAAGAACAAGCAGGAAAGCTAAAAATTGATGAGGGCCAGCAGATAATGGTGATATCCGGCAGCGAAGAAATTACTTTGCCGGTAATAACCCAATCGGATTGGCCAATGGATCATCTGGGTATTTCTGTTGGATATAAGAACACACTATCTATAGATCTAAACTTGATGGCTCGTTTGGAAAAAACCGAAATAAATGATGGTTGAACTATCCGCTATATTGATCATTGTACTGGTAATCGTGGTATTGCAGGTACTGGCAATGTTTCTTATTTGGCTGGAACGTAGGGTGTTAGGGCTATGGCAGGACAGGTTGGGTCCCAACAGGGTAGGGCCGGCTGGTCTTTTGCAGCCTGTAGCAGATATGATCAAGATTTTTTTTAAAGAAGATTGGGTGCCTTCATTTGCAGATAAAAAGATCTTTATTGTAGCGCCTGGAATTATCGTATTTACTACTCTGGTGAGTTTTGCTATTGTTCCCTTTACTCCCGGTATTTTAATAGCGGACCTGAATATTGGAATTCTCTTTTTTCTCGCCATGTCTTCACTTGGCGCTTACAGTGTTATTTTAGGAGGGTGGGCATCTAATAATAAGTTTGCCTTGCTTGGAGCCATGCGAGGGGCATCTCAGATGATCACTTACGAAGTATTTATGGGTCTGTCTATTATGGGCGTGGTGATGTTAAGTGGCAGTTTCAGTTTGAAATCAATCGTGCTGGCACAACAAGAAATGTGGTTTGTGGTTCCTCAATTTGTGGGATTTGTCATTTTTCTCATAGCCGGTATTGCTGAAACGCACCGTTTGCCATTCGATATTCCTGAATCTGAAAGTGAACTGGTTGCTGGATATCACATGGAGTATTCAAGTATGAAATTTGGGCTGTTTTTTCTGGGGGAATATTTGGGGATCACGCTGGTTTCTGTATTAATTGTGGCTCTGTTTTTTGGTGGTTGGCTGGGCCCGGGCTTTCTTCCACCTATTGTTTGGTTTACCCTGAAGACATTTGTATTCCTGCTGTTTTTCATATTACTGAGAGCGGCGCTTCCAAGACCGCGATACGACCAACTGCTGGCCTATGGATGGAAGATATTGTTGCCCCTTACATTGATAAACATTCTGGTCACCGGTGCACTGGTATTATATTTAGATAAAGTTTAATAACAAGCCTATGTTAAGTAGTTTAAGAACCATGTGGTTGACGTTTCTACACCTGTTCCAAAAGAACGTAACTATTGAATACCCTGAGGTAAAAGTTGAACTGCCACCGAGGTACCGGGGTAGAATTGTTTTAACCAGGGACCCCGATCATGAAGAACGATGCGTTGGCTGCTACTTATGCGCGGTAGCCTGTCCTGTTGATTGTATATCTCTACAGGCCGCAGAGGACGAACATGGCAGAAGGTATCCCGAGTTTTTCCGGATCAATTTTTCCCGATGCATTTTCTGTGGCTATTGTGAAGAGGCTTGTCCAACCTATGCTATTCAGTTGATCCCCGATGTGGAGATGGCGGAATATGACCGTCAGCATATGGTGTATGAGAAAGAAGACCTTACTATTGATGGAGAAGGAAAATATCATGGATACAATTTTTACCGGGAGGCAGGGTTAGCCATAAAAGGTAAGGAAAAGGGTGAAGGAGATAATGAAAATCCTCCGATTGACATTAAAAGCTTAATACCTTAAAATGATTGTGGCCTTTTACATAGCTGCTGCCATAGCAGTTTTTTCTACAGTAATGGTGATTACCCATTTCAATGCAGTTCACGCACTTATTTACCTGGTGGTATCACTATTATCTGTGGCAGTGCTTTTCTTTTTGTTGGGGGCCCCATTTGCCGCTGCTTTAGAAGTAATCATCTATGCAGGAGCCATTATGGTGCTTTTCATATTTGTAGTGATGATGCTGAATGTAGGTGAGGAATCTGAGAAACTGGAACGTCAGTGGTTAAAATTGTCAATGTGGATAGGTCCGGCCTCGCTGGCATTTATTCTTCTGGTTGAAATCGTGTACTTAATTTCCATCCAAGGCCTTGAATATGGAGCGGGAATAGTAGTGGATGCGAAACAAGTGGGCATGGCACTATACGGACCTTATATCATTGCGGTAGAACTAGCGGCCATATTGTTGATGGCCGGTATTGTTGGCGCTTATTATTTGGGAAAGGAAAAGACTAAGATTTTACACCGGTTCTTAAAAGAAGAGAATGATGGCTGAGATTCCTTTGATGCATGGAATTGTGTTGGCAGTGGTCCTTTTTCTACTGGGCTTAGTGGGTTTGCTGACAAGAAGAAACATTCTGTTCATGCTGATGTCGGTGGAGATCATGCTTAATGCTGCCGGTTTGGCATTCATTATAGGTTCATCTCGATGGGCCCAACCGGATGGTCAGTTGATGTATATTTTCATCCTGTCCATGGCAGCTGCAGAAGTTGCGGTGGGACTGGCACTGATTCTTCAGTTTTATAAGAAATTTAATACACTTGATGCAGATGCAGCAAGTAGTATGAAAGGATGAATATGGCAGAATTATTATGGATCATCGTTGCAATGCCATTTGTCATATTTATGGTACTTGCATTTCTGGGAAAATCACTGCCAACGAACTTGGTTGCTATCATTGCTCCGGCGGGTACCGGAATATCTGCTTTACTGACAATTATATTGGGCTGGTCATTTCTGAGCTCACCACCAGCAGGGTATAGCCAAAGTTCACAGCTTTGGGAATGGATGAATGCCGGAGGGTTAACTACTGCTATGTCCCTGCGTCTGGATGCCCTGTCATTGGTTTTTATTTTTGTGATCACCTTTGTCGGTTTCCTTATTCAGGTTTATTCCACCGAGTTCATGAAGAATGAAGAAGGATATGCCCGCTTCTTCGCATATATGAACCTTTTTATTTGCTCCATGCTGATATTGGTACTAGCAGATAATCTTCTTTTACTCTATCTGGGTTGGGAGGGGGTAGGCCTATGCAGCTACCTGTTGATTGGTTTTTGGTATAAAGATCCGGCCAATGGTTATGCGGCACGTAAAGCTTTCATTATGACCCGAATAGGGGACACTGCACTAATAATTGGACTGTTTTTGCTTTTTACTGAATTTGGCACTTTGAATATCGCAGAAATATTATCTGCCGCTCCAGATAAATGGGCTTCCGGGGATCCTACTGCCAGGTTGGCGGCTTTTCTGTTACTAGGAGGGGCCGTGGGTAAATCAGCGCAGTTGCCGCTACAGACCTGGCTGCCTGATGCCATGGCCGGTCCCTCTCCAGTCAGTGCTTTAATTCATGCGGCCACCATGGTAACTGCAGGAGTTTATTTGATTGCTCGAACGCATACAATTTTTGAACTGGCACCTATGGCGCAATGTGCAGTAGCGATAATTGGTACAGCTACTCTATTATTAGCTGGATTTAGTGCTTTGGTACAGAAGGACATCAAAAGAGTGCTCGCCTATTCTACTATGAGCCAAATTGGGTATATGTTTCTGGCCCTGGGAGTAGGCGCCTGGTCCACAGCGGTTTTTCATTTCATGATCCATGCCTTTTTTAAGGCTCTGTTATTCCTTGGCGCAGGTGCCATAATTATGGTCCTTCATCATGAACATAATATGTTTAAAATGGGTGGTTTGTATAAAAAGTTGCCCATAATTTTCTGGACCTTTCTTATAGCATCTGCATCATTAGCAGCACTACCGCTTATTTCGGCCGGCTTTTATAGCAAGGACCTGATTCTTTGGGAGACATTTGCAAGCTCCTCGGGAAGTACTACACTGTGGTTTCTTGGTTTCATCGGGGCTTTTATTACCGCACTGTATACCGCTCGCATGGTATTCGTAACTTTTTT
>CAZAWQ010000119.1:0-2521 GCA_964488585.1 uncultured Roseivirgaceae bacterium | reverse complement strand
AAATGCCGGCGCCGTCGATCTAATTATGGATCCCAACAATCCTCGTATTCTCTATGCGTCTACCTGGAATGTACGTCGCACACCCTATAGTTTGAGCAGTGGTGGTGAAGGATCTGCGCTTTGGAAAAGTACCGACAGCGGTGAAACCTGGAAGGAAATTTCCAAGAATAAAGGTTTTCCAAGTGATACTCTAGGCATTATTGGTGTGACTGTTTCACCTGTAAACAGCGAACGTGTTTGGGCGATCGTGGAAAATAAAGAAAAAGGGGGTGTTTACCGAAGTGATGACGGTGGGGAAACCTGGAACAATATCAATAGTGAACGAAAACTTCGGCAGCGGGCATGGTATTATACGAGAATCTATGCCGATTCGAAAGATGAAGATGTGATATACATCTTAAACGTTCGTTACCATAAAAGTACAGATGGAGGTAAAACGTATAAAACCTATAACGCACCCCATGGTGATCACCACGACCTTTGGATTGCCCCTGAAAATCCGGATAGAATGATCATGGGAGACGACGGTGGTGCTCAAGTTACCTATGATGGAGGAGAAACTTGGAGTACGTATTACAACCAGCCTACGTCACAGTTTTATCGGGTAACTACAGACAACGCCTTCCCTTACCGAATTTACGTGGCGCAACAGGATAATTCAACCATTCGAATTCCACATCGTACTGATGGGCGGAACATAGACGAAGACGATTGGGAGAGGACAGCAGGAGGCGAAAGTGCACATATTGCTGTTGATCCAAAAAATAATGATATTGTTTATGGTGGTAGCTACGATGGTTTTCTTACGCGCTACAATCACAAAAACAAAACGGTTCGCAGCATAAGTGTTTGGCCTGATAATCCCATGGGGCATGGTGCAGAAGACATGAAATACCGCTTCCAGTGGAATTTCCCTATTTTCTTTTCACCTCATGATCCCAATAAATTATACACAGCTTCCAATCATTTGCACCTCACTACCAATGAGGGAGAAAGTTGGGAAGTACTTAGTCCCGACTTGACGCGTAATGACGCATCAAAACTCGTTTCTTCAGGAGGTCCTATCACCCAGGATAACACATCGGTAGAATATTATTGCACCATTTTTGCTGCCGCTGAATCGCCTGTAACCCCAGGTCTGCTGTGGACGGGAAGTGATGATGGATTGGTAAATGTATCCCAGGACGGAGGGAAAAACTGGGAAAACGTTACTCCTGAAGGCATGCCTGAATGGATGATGATCAATAGTATTGAACCTTCGCGCTATAATGCGGGAACTTGTTATATAGCGGGCACCAAGTACAAAACTGGAGATTTTGCTCCATACCTTTACAAGACCACAGACTATGGCAAAACCTGGAAAAAAATTACTACAGGAATTGCTAACGAACATTTTACGAGGGTTCTTCGAGAAGATCCAAACAAGAAAGGGATATTATATGCGGGTACCGAAACAGGAATGTATATCTCCTTTAACGATGGTGTTTACTGGCAAGAATTCCAACTGAATTTACCCATCGTCCCCATTACCGATCTGGCGTTGAAAGAAAATAACCTAATTGTCGCCACTCAAGGGAGAAGTGTCTGGATCATTGATGACCTAACGGTTTTATACCAACTCGCGGAAGCCAAAGGAAAAGGGAATTTTCTTTTTAAACCAAAAGAAACCTACCGAATGAGAGGCAATAGTAATAAAAAATCGCTCACCACAGGAACCAATCATCCAGCCGGGGTTATCACCTATTTTAATTTGGAAGAAACAAAGGATAAAGAAATTAAATTGAGCTATCTCAACAGTAAAAATGATACTATTAGATCCTTCAGTACAAAAGGTAAGAAAGATACGCTAGAAGTAAAGAAAGGAGCCAATATGTTTGTATGGAATACCCGTGGAGAAGGTGCCGAACGGTTGAAGGGAATGATCCTATGGTGGGCGAGTACCAATGCACCCAAAGCCGTCCCCGGAACATACCAGGTAGTGCTGGAAGTAGGGGATCAGGTACAATCACAATCCTTTGTGATATCTCCCGATAAAAACGCTGAGACGGATATTTCAGGGATGCAACGCCAATTCGATTTTATCACAGATATTAACACCACTGTAGACAAGGCCCATAAATCCATTAAGAAAATACGAAAGATCAGCGAACAATTGAAGGCTTTTCAGAAACAGTACAAAGAAGACGAGCATGTAAAAAATTTGGTCGAAAAAGCAAAGACTCTGGGGGAGCAATTTTCAGAAATTGAAAAAGCACTGTACCAAACCAAGAACCGGAGTGGGCAAGATCCGTTGAACTTTCCAATAAAATTAACGAACAAATTGGCGCATTTAAACAGTTTAGTGAGTATGGACGATTTCCCGCCAACGAAACAGGATATTGCCGTGAAAAACGAACTAACGCAGCAGATCAATACGGAATTAGTAAAGTTTGACCAACTGGTTTCTGATGAGATTTCTGCTTTTAACAGAGAGTTCAATTCAATGAATTTGAATTATCTTTTTATCGAAGAAGAAGATTAA
>CAZAWQ010000118.1:0-6714 GCA_964488585.1 uncultured Roseivirgaceae bacterium | reverse complement strand
TTCATTTTTAATAGTTAATGGCGGAGAGATTCTCATAGAATGGTCACAAAACAAGAACCAATCTGTAATTATTCCTCCATTTATGGCCTCATCAATAATTGGTTTCAGCACCTGGTAGTTCTCAAAGTCAACTGCCATCATCAGACCTTTATTTCGAATAGCCAGAATTTTTTGGTGCACCAGCCATTTCTTAAACAATTCAGCTTTCTCATTCACCTTGGTAATTAGTTTTCCCTCTTGAATTACACTTATGGTAGCCAATGCCGCTGCAGCACTAAGCGGGTGACCTCCGAAGGTGGTAATATGACCTAATACCGGATCATGGGTCAAAGACTGCATTACTTCCCGGGATGCTATAAAAGCTCCAATTGGCATGCCGCCACCCATTCCTTTGGCACAAACTACAATATCTGGTATGATATGGTAATGCTCAAAGGCCCAGAATTTACCGGTTCGTCCATATCCGGACTGAATTTCGTCCAGAATCAATAGGCACTCATATTGGTCACATTTAGCTCTAAGAGCCTTAAAATACTGCTGTGAGGCAATACGAACCCCTGCTTCTCCTTGTATCGTCTCGACGATCACGGCTGCGGTATTACCGTCTATACAGTCGAGATCGTCGAGGTTGCCAAAGTTGACTAACCTAATAGCTGGTATTAAAGGTCTGAAGGGTTGTTTTAAATTTTCATTTCCACAAACCGACAGAGCACCATGAGAAGATCCATGGTAAGCATTATGGCACGATACAATTTTTGTTTTTCCAGTATAACGTTTAGCTAGTTTAAGCGCACCTTCAACCGCTTCGCTTCCTGAGTTTACCAGGTACACGTTATCCAGCTTTTCCGGTAACGTGGCGGCCAGCGCATGCGCCAGTTTAACTTGTGGGGTTTGAATATATTCCCCGTACACCATCAGGTGCAGATACTTATCTAGCTGCTCCTGAATGGCTGAAATAACCTTTGGGTGTCGATGTCCAATGTTACTTACCCCAATACCTGAGATAAGATCCAGGTATTTTTGACCATTTGACCCCTGAAGAAAGACTCCCTGTGCACTTTCAATTTCAAGTTGCAACGGAGAGCTGCTGGTTTGGGCCAGGTGGTTCTGAAACAATTGTCGGTTTGTGAGCATATAGCAAAACTACCTACAATTGACTCAGAATTAAAGCTTTCGAGCTTCGTTTTAAGTTAGTGTAACGGTGTAGATTTACTACTCTGTTTCTGCAAGGAATTCAGTTGCATTGACTTTTATATATTGACCATCTTCAATCCCATCAAGAGTAATTACCAATGGCAACTCATTTTGGAATGAAGTTTCAGTGGCTTGCCCATTTGGGCTTTGAAACGCAAATGCAATAAAAGCAACTAAGCCAAGAGTGGCGGCTAATAATTTTTTCATAACAATTTTCTTATTAAAAGTGAATAACAGATTTCGTTCTTAGAGATTAACTGGTAATAGTATGAATAGATCTTCTTATTCTGTTTCAGCGTCCCATGTTCTATTTGACGGGTTAGGGTTATCTCCTTGGAAAATTTCGATATTCTGTGCTTCGATTTCCGTAAATAATTGTTCTGAAGAGTCCTCACATCCTATTAAAGCGAGGGCGAAAAGAGCGGCAAAAATTGTAAATAACTTTTTCATAATTTTGTGATATTTCAAGAGGGTTAAACAAAAACTTTCAACCAAGTTAGGGAGGGCTAAACCACGCTTCCATGGCATAAACCGGTCTTAAATTACAGAGGTGGAAAAACCATTTGCATTTGGATAAAATATGGTTCCATACTTATAATAGTACTACAAATACTGGTATATATACTATTATATTCTTTAAAATGCTTACACTTTCATTTCTTCCACATAGTCAAAGTGAAATTTTATCTCAGTAAGCATGAAATTGTATTTATTTAATAAAGGGCAGAACTTTTATTCAGTAACTTAGAAGTAAGTTGCTGCAAAGTCCTCGGTTATCTGATCAGTTCCTTTCGAGTAAGACATATTAAGCAGTTGCGATGTGATCAAATTCACTAATCGAATACTGGTATCTCCTTCAATTACCCAATGTAGATAATAGCCGTTGGTACTATCCAAAGCCTTCCAATACCCTTGGTAGATAATACTATCTGTTTGACCAAGACATAATATTGGTCCCGTTTCCAATTGCACTTTCTGAGTGTCCTGAGGAGAGATAGTACTATAGAATATTAACAGGTCATCTTTCTCACAGTCCTGTAAATCGTTTTGAGTATTATTTACCACCCTGTCGGTGAGGGTCCAGGCCTTAGACGAATCAGCGGTTAATAAAACTGTTAACTCATCTGTGGTAAAAATGACTATTTCATCTTGGGAAAGGCAACCTGAGAGAAAGATGATGGAGAAATAAAGGAGCGTCCTCAATACAATATTGGTTTTGGTAAAGTTAAGCTCCTTTTTACATTATTTGAATTTTTAAATAAATAACTAACTTTCCTATATATATGGCATTGAATTACATCTGGATAGGATTTTTTGTTATTGCTTTTACGGTGGCCTTGTTTCGACTGATATTTTTGGGAGATGTTGAAGTGTTTCCAAAAATCGGACTTTCTACCTTTGACATGGCTAAAACCGGGTTTGAGATCTCAATTTACCTAACCGGCGTAATGGCTTTATGGTTGGGCTTTATGAATATTGGTGAAAGAGGAGGGGTTGTTAAAAGTCTAAGTAAAGTTGTTGGGCCCTTTTTCCAGAAGCTTTTTCCTGAAATTCCTCGGGATCACCCGTCAATTGGAAGTATGGTTATGAACATTACCGCAAATATGATTGGTTTGGATAATGCAGCTACTCCCTTAGGATTAAAGGCAATGGAGGAGCTACAAACCCTTAATCCAAAGAAGGACACCGCGTCCAATGCACAAATCATGTTTTTGGTATTAAATACTTCAGGCCTTACAATCTTACCGATCAATGTAATGGTGTTTAGAGCACAACTGGGTGCGGCAGATCCGTCAGATGTGTTTATTCCTATTTTGATTGCAACTTTTTTTTCATCAATGGCTGGCTTGATTGCAGTAGCGATTATGCAGAAAATAAATCTATTCAACAGAATCGTGTTATTGTATTTGGGAAGTGTTACCGCCTTGATTGCACTAGTAATATGGTATTTCTATCATCTTCCGGCAGACCAGGCACGAATAGTAAGCAGCAATGCCAGTTATATAATTCTACTGTCAATTGTTATCCTGTTTATCACTTCCGCGGTAAGAAAACGGATCAATGTATACGACGCATTCATTGAAGGCGCTAAAAAAGGGTTTCAGGTGGCAATTAACATCATACCGTTTCTGGTGGCGATGTTGGTGGCTATTGGAGTATTTCGGGCTTCAGGGTGTTTAGAATTCATGAATGGCGCTCTGGCTTATGTTGTTGAGTATTTTGGATTTAATACCGATTTTATACCCGCCATGCCTACTGCACTAATCAGACCGTTAAGTGGAAGCGGTGCCCGTGCTATGATGATTGAAACTATGGAAACCTATGGAGCTGATAGTTTTGCCGGACGCTTGGCCAGTGTCATGCAGGGCACCACAGAAACTACGTTCTATGTAATTGCCGTATATTTTGGATCAGTGAGTATCCGTAAAACCCGCTATGCGATTACCTGCGGCCTAATTGCCGATGTTGTTGGAGTACTAGCGGCCATTTGGGTTGCTTACATCTTCTTTGGTTGAATCCTGGACTACAGGCAACAAATGTTGGAATTAAGCCTAGAACATTAGAAAAGTATAAGTTAAGAGCCTTATTTGGTCTAGAAAACATAACTGTCTTTTGGATTAGTGCAATTTCTTCATAATATTAACTGGCATTTTTAGGGCAGATAAAGTTGCTTGTTTCCATTTAATTTGCAATATTTGTTGGCTATTTTTTCAACTATGATTAGAGTTAGGCATTTCACTCTGATAATTTTTGTGACTCTCCTTTCATTGATTTCGGGGAATAATCTTGTTGCTAATATTACCAACATTGATAGTTTGCTTGTTGCGTTTTCCAAACAACGGAATGACAGCAATAAAGTAAATACTATCATCATGGTTTCCAAGGATCTGTACAATGGTTCAAACTATGATGATGTAATTGATCTTTGTGAGCGAGCATTGGAAATTGCTCAAACAATAACTTATGATCTTGGAGAGGCTGAATCGTATTTTCTTCTGGCACGGGCTAACAATAAACTTAACAATTCAGCAACTGCTTTGGAATTTTTTAATGATGCTCAACTAATTTTTCAGAAACAAAAAAGAATAGATAGGCTTGCCAGTCTTTATAATAACGTTGGATTAATCTATAAAAATCTTGGCAGATTTTCCAATGCTGTACAGTTTTTAAGCAGGGCATACGAATATTATCAAAGATTGGATAATATATCAGGAGCAGCTAGAGTATCAAACAACTTAGGCTCTGTTTATATGAGGCTTGGTAATCATGAAAAGGCTGCAGAAGCATATTTTGAATCCTTAAAAATGTTCGAACAACTCGACTTTCAAATGGGCATCGCAGGTATTAACTCAAATCTTGCGTTATTGTTTTCAGATCAAAAGGAGTATGATAGGGCATTGGAATACAGTAATTTTGCACTAAATATATTCAAAGAATTAGGCGAAGAATACGAATACGCAAACCTTCTTAATAACATAGCAGAAATTCATATTAATTTAGGGGATTCAGAGAGAGCACTGATTATATTAAAGGAATGTTATATGCGATACTCGGAGATAAACTACCCTCAAGGCACTGCTACAACTCTAGATAACATTGGTATTGTGTACGCCAATCAAGGCGATTATGAAAAGGCTTACAATTCTCATGAAAAGGCCTTGGAAATAATTATTGGCCTAGATCAATTGGGACACGCTCCTAAGGTTTATAATAATATGGCTAATAGTTTGATAATGTTGAAACGCTACGATGACGCTTTTGACAAATTGGGAATGGCCTTAAATATATCTAAGGAAATTGGATTACAAGATGTTAGGTTGGAATCGTACAAGCGTTATCATGAGTTATTTGAGAGGAAAAATGATTATGAAACTTCATTGATTTATTTTAAAAAATATTCTCAGTTAAAGGACAGTCTCTTTAATAAGGATAAGACTAAGCAAATGGCTTATATTGAAGAAAGCTATGAGATAGAGAAAAGAGAGCGTGAAAACGAATTGTTGCGTCAGCAGCAAGCCACCCAAGATGAGGTTATTAAACGACAAACGTTACAGGTAAAAATGCTCATTGGGGGTGTGGTTATTTTTCTATTGTTTGCTATCTATTACTATCGAATTAATCAACAGAAGAAAAAGACCAATGAACTGCTGAGTCAGCAAAATGTAGAGATTAATAAAAAACAAACGGAACTGTTGTCAGTTAACCAAAATTTGCAATTGTCGGAGCATCAATTACATGAGGCAAATCAAGAATTGCAAACCGTAAATTCCAGGTTAGAGACCACCGTAAAGAAAAGGACTTCTGAGTTGGAAAGAACTAACCAAGAACTTGACACCTTCCTATACCAAAGTTCCCATGCTTTAAGAAGGCCAATTGTTCACGTAAAAGGACTAGTACAACTGGCCCGTATTGAACCGAATCCTCAGGAAATAGTAGGTCTATATGATAAACTGGATGATACGGCTACTCGCATGGATCTAATGTTAAAAAAATTAGTAATGGCCAGTGAGATCTACGTTACGAAGCCTGAGGTGGAGCGAATTGACTTTGAACATCTAATCAGGGAAGTTTGGGACAGCTTAACTGATACTTTGAAAGTACAATCTGTTAGATTGGAATATGCTATTCCTAAAAACGCTGAGTTTAAAGCCGATCGAAAACTAATTAAAATCATGTTCTTGAATCTTTTGGAAAATGCTATTTTTTATAATGAAGCCACCAAAAGGCGGAAGGCATTGGTAACTATTGGAATTACTGCAAATCCGAAATCTTTGGATATCAAAGTGAATGATAATGGTATTGGTATTTCCGAAGAGTCGATTGCTAGTATATTCGATCTTTTTTCAGTGGGTCCAGACAAAACCAGAGGCTATGGACTGGGTCTATACATTGTAAAAAAGGTTGTTGAAAAGCTACAGGGAGTGATAACTGTATCAAGTAAACGCAACGAATTCGCTACTTTTCATATTACATTACCCAAGGAAGTTTGATATTATTGACTTAAGATTCCAAAAAGTTGCTCCTTTCTTCTTGATGAAACCGGAATTGACTGATTGTTTTCCAACACCAATGCTCCCCCGTCTCTTTTGTCAAATCTAATAATAGCATCCATATTGACCAGATGACTTTGGTGACATCTAAAAAAATGGAAATTGGCCAATAATTGGTCATACTTTTTTAATGTCTGTGAAACCAAAATATTAGAAGAGTTCTTCAAATGGAATAATGTATAGTTACCCTTAGCTTCACACTGGATAATATCTCTTATTCGAACTACATGATAGGATTCAAATGTTCTTATCACAATAGTTCGGTCCTTGCCATTACGCTGTTGATTGTACATCAACATAATAATCCATTAACTTGCGCTAAACACTTGTTTATAGTGTATTAATAGATATATTACAACATATTATTACATATATCGCGTAACTCTCACGTAACCTATTATGAAAAACCAGATTTTTATAAGTATTGTTAGAATGGGAAACAAGGCCAAAAAAGATGGCAAAGCCCCAC
>CAZAWQ010000117.1:0-4535 GCA_964488585.1 uncultured Roseivirgaceae bacterium | reverse complement strand
TAACTTTTCCTAATGATGAGGGTCCCATAGTACTTGGAGACGAGGAATGGCAATTCTTTTTACTCGATTATGATGGTCCATTTGATGCTATTGATTTAGCACCAGAAAATCTGGAAATAATGATTGGCGCTGAGTTCAATCCATTGGAAGCGGCCACATTTAAGAATGACCAGGGAGATGGAGGATTTATTACCGTGTTGTTGCAGGACAACGCTGGCAATGTACTGGATGTGGATTTCACCTTTGAATTGCAATAGAAGCTACTGATTCCCGCGATAATTAAGGCTAAGATCATCTATGAGAGTTAGTTATTTACTAATGAGAGGTTTCTTGTGGCAAGTAGGTACCTGCTTACTACTGTTTTTGTGTTCTGCAGTTTATGGACAAACACAACGTTCTGTCACAGGTAATGTCAAAGATAACCTGGGTGAATCATTGCCAGGAGTTGCCGTAAATATTGAGCACACTACCACGGGAACGGTAACGGACCTTGATGGAAATTTCACATTACAAGCTAAGGATGGTGAGGCATTAATCTTTTCTATGGTAGGGATGGAAACTGCCAGATTGGTGGTATCCGCTAATCAAAATTGGAATCTTACTTTGAAGGAATCCACTGCCTTGTTGGATGAAGTGGTGGTCACCGGGTTTCAGGAGGTAGACAGGAAATTATTTACGGGAAGTTCTGAGAACGTAAAAATGTCGGATATTAAGATTGCCGGTGTGGCAGATGCAAGTAGGTCTTTGGAAGGCAGAGTAGCCGGAGTAAGTGTTGACAATGTTTCGGGATCTTTTGGCACTGCGCCAAAAATAAGGATTAGGGGAAATACTTCGATAAATGGTAATAACCAGCCATTATTTGTAGTAGACGGCGTCATTTTAGAGGATCTAGTGAATGTGGACACCGAAGATCTGATCTCCGGAAACGCCAATACACTTATCAGCTCTTCAGTTGCCAATTTAAATCCCGATGATATAGAATCTTTCCAGATACTCAAAGACGCTTCTGCCACAGCAATTTATGGCGCCAGGGCAGCCAACGGAGTAATTGTTATAACTACCAAACGAGGACGAAGCGGCGCATTAACGGTAAATTATTCGGGAAACTTTTCGGCCAAACTGCGGCCTACTTACAATAGTTTCGATTTACTCAATTCAGCAGAAGAAATGTCCGTGTATAGAGAATTAGTTGATAAAGGGTTGATAGACATCAGCACTGCTGTCAGGGCTCAAAACTATGGGGCAATGGGTAAAATGTTTGCCCTGATAGCCAACCATGAGCTGCCTTGGGGACCGGGAGGCAGTCTTAATAATGAATTTCTCAATCAGTATGAAAACAACAATACTGATTGGTTTGATGTTCTTTTCAATGAGGTGGGTTTACAACAACAGCATTCATTGAGTTTCACTGCGGGCACAGAAAAATCCAATAGCTATTACTCGATAAGTTACCTGGGTGATCAGGGACAAACTATTGCTGACAAAGTCCAAAGGTTTACCGGGACTGCTCGAAATACCTTCTTTATCTCAGATAAATTTACCTTCGGGATGAAATTGACCGCAAGCTTTAGAGATCAGGATGCCCCGGGAACCAGGAATAGAGAATTTGATCCGTTGACCGGCAGATATAGCCGTGGGTTTGATATAAACCCATTTAGTTATTCGCTAAATACCGCACGTTCCATTCGTCCGTTTGATGAAAACGGTGATCCAGAGTATTTTCGGAGAAATTTTGCACCTTTTAACATTCTTGATGAGCTCAAATACAATTCTATAGATATTGAAGTGGTCGATGTGTCAGCACAGGCTGATTTTGAGGTACGACCCATGGAAAACCTTTCAATTAAGGGAGTAGTGCAAGCCAGATATGCCAATACCATAAGAGATCATAAAGTTCATGAACGCTCAAATCAGGCGGAGGCGTTTCGGGCGAATGACACCCAGTTTATTCAGGATGCAAACAATCTGTTGTTCAGGGATCCTAATAACCCGGGCCTTAATCCCACGGTAGTTTTACCTGTAGGTGGTTTTAACTATATAGATCAAACGGACCTGATAAACTTCTTTAATCGTATAAGTGTTGAATGGTCAAAAACCATAAATACCGTTCATGAAATAAACATATTGGCGGGTGAGGAGATCCGGTTTACCAACCGCTCTGCCACCAGTTCAACAGGACTTGGGGTTATTTTCGAAAGTGGTGGGGTAGTAGTTACGGATCCAAGTATAATAGAATTCTTCAACTTACAGAATATAGATTATTTTAGTATTAGTGAAGAAAGGGATCGGTTCTTTGGCTTATTCTTTAACGGCGGCTATGCATACAAATCGCGTTATGTGGCTAACTTCACTGTACGGTATGATGGCTCAAATCAGTTGGGGGAGAGTGATGCCGCCAGATATTTACCTACCTGGAATGTAAGCGGGGCCTGGAACATGCACAATGAGCCTTTTTTTCAAAATATCGGTTTTTTCAACAATTTTGAATACCTAAAAATCAGGAGTACCTACGGGATTTCAGGTAACCTACCACCTGGGGCCAGCGCATTGTTGAATCTACAAGCAGATGTAACAGTGCGCCCTACCGATATTGAGCCATTTCTGCAAATATTTGATTTAACCAATACCGAGTTAACTTGGGAGAAGCTAAAGGAATTTAACGTTGGAGTGGATTTTGGATTGAAGAACAGTCATTTAGATGCTAGCTTGGACTTTTATATAAGGGATGCTTTTGATCTCATCGGTGTAGTCCAAACCAGCGGTATTGGAGGTCAGGGCCTTAAAGTCGGCAATTTTGCAGACATGGAGTCAATTGGATTTGAAGCACAAGTGTCCTCAAAGTTAGTTGACACCGGTGGTTTTAACTGGAGACTGGACTTCAACGTAGGTTACAATCGTGATGAGATAACTCGTCTGGACTTTGGTCCCAGAATGGCCGATGCTCTTAGTCAAAATGGTGCCGCGGTATTGGGTGGACCCAGGAGAGGTATTTTCACCACCAAATTTGCCGGCCTAAACTCACAGGGCATTCCGGAGTTTTTTGATGAAAATGGTGAGCGGGTTTTTTCCTATGATTTACAGGAGAGGGATAATGTGACCTCCACTCTTGAATTTGAAGGCCCTGCTGAACCCAGGCTGTTTGGAGGACTAAATAACGTGTTCTCATACGGAAATTTCACGCTAAGTGCACTTATCTCCTATAAATGGGACTACATAATCAGGTTGAACGATGCATTTTTTGCCAGCTATACGGACTTTGATGCATTACCTGGTGATTTGGCAGACCGTTGGGCGGTGCCCGGTGATGAGGAACTAACCAATATTCCGGTGATATTGGATCGTGGCGTGGCACAGACTAATGGAGATATTATTCAGGCTTATGATCTGTATAATAAAAGCGGACTTCGGGTTGCTAATGGTGACTATATACGCCTTAAGGCTGTTAGACTTAGTTATCTGATACCGAGCTCGTTTATCAATAAGTTTGGTTTGAATAACGCTACTATTTCGCTGGAAGGGCAGAACCTGGCATTGCTTTATTCCGACGACGCGCTTAATGGACAGGATCCCGAGTTCTTCAGATCAGGGGGAGTATCGTTACCGCAGCCTCGTCAAATTACTTTCTCACTTAATATTGGATTGTAGAAATGCATAAGATGATTGCTATAATGGAAGTAAAATTAAGTGTTTTGATAAGGAGCTTGTTATTGGTACTAGTACTACTAGGAACGTCGTGCGATGAGTTTTTAGATGAAGTTCCTGACAACCGGGTAGCCTTAGACAATCTGGATAAAGCCCAACAGTTATTAACCAATGCCTATAGTATTTCAAGTTATGCCTTCAACAATTGGATGTCGGATAATGTCGGATTTACTACCGGAGTGAACATTCGCACCAATCATCGACAGGCTTATACATGGGAAGACTTTACAGATGGCCCCACTACGCAAGATACACCAATCTTCTTTTGGTTTGAAACTTACAATGCTATTGCCCACGCTAATGAGGTGTTGGCAATACTGGACGAGTTACCTGTAAATACGGAAGAACTAAAAGCTCAAAAAAGAGCAGCAGAGTCAGAGGCGTTGTTGACCAGGGCCTACGGACATTTTATGTTGGTCAACCTTTTCGCAAAGCACTATGACCAGTCCACCGCGATTTCTGATCTTGGAGTACCATATGTTGATATACCTGAAACCATATTTATTAAACAATATACTAGAAACACCATTAAAGAAGTTTACGATCGGGTGGAGGAGGACATGCTTCGAGGCTTGGATCTGGTAGATGAGGGGTTTTTCGCGAACTCTGGGAAGTATCATTTTAATTTAAATGCCGCACTGGCTTTTACCTCGCGTTTTTACTTGTTTAAAGGAGATTATAGTAGCTGTATTGATTTCAGTTCCAGATTGCTTGATCCAAACCCAGCGAATTTAGTAAGAGACCTTACTTCACAGGAATTTCAGAATGCCAGTTCTTCTATTACCGGCTATCCGCAATTATATTCCTCACCGGATCTGCCCAGTAATCTGCTG
>CAZAWQ010000116.1:0-6626 GCA_964488585.1 uncultured Roseivirgaceae bacterium | reverse complement strand
CTATTTTCGGTGTTGGCTACCCTGGTCTTACAGGAAATGGCTGCCCGGTTAGGTGTAGTTTCCCAAAATGGATTGGGGCAAGCCTTGCGGAAGAAGATTACCCATCCTGCCGCTAAGCTGGCAGTTCCCTCCTTGGTAATTGGTGCAGTGCTAATTGGTAACGCAGCCTATGAAGCAGGTAATATTACCGGAGCTGTTCTTGGTTTAGGTTATTCCTCGCGATTTTGGTTGATCAACCCGTGGATCCTACTGATTGGGGTGATGGCTTTTCTCTTACTGTGGAGTGGAAAATATAAATTGATCGAGCGTTCGTTGTTAGCTCTGGTTGGTGTCATGGGGTTAGCTTTTTTGGTGTCAGCCCTGTCCTTAAAACCAGACCTGCTTCAAATACTAAAAGGACTATTCACCCCCAGCCTGCCACAAGGGTCCATGATTATGATAGTAAGCCTAATCGGCACCACTGTGGTGCCCTACAATTTGTTCCTTCACGCTGCTTCGGTAAAGAATCGTTGGTCCATTGAAAGCTTGTCAACGGCCAGAATGGACACATTTATCTCAGTAATTGGTGGAGGGATCATAACTATGGCTATATTGATAACATCCGCGGTGGCATTTGAAGGGTCCTCGCAGGAAATACGCAGCATGACCGACCTTTCTCACCAGTTAACGCCAATATTGGGCAATTGGTCTTATGCCTTTATGGCTGGTGGATTTTTTGCTGCAGGTCTCTCCTCCTCTATCACTGCCCCCCTGGCAGCATCCTATGCTACCTCTGAAATACTCGGCTGGAATTTAAACCTTAGATCTCCAAAATTCCGGCTTGTTTGGTGTTTGGTGCTGATTACAGGTATAGTTTTTTCCAGTTTGGGTTTTAAGCCAACTCTGGTAATCATGTTTGCCCAATTTGCCAATGGGCTGCTTTTGCCGGTATTGGCAATTTTCTTACTATGGATAATGAATGATAGCAATATCATGAGTACTTATGTGAACAAGCGGTTGACTAATATTCTAGGATTGTTGGTAATAATGGTAACCATAATTCTTGGCGCGAGAAGCATATTGACGGTTATTGGTTATTTTTAACCAATGATTGCTATTGACATCAATTGCGATATGGGTGAAAGCTTTGGTAACTACCAGATCGGTAATGATCAGGGGATTTTTCCATACATTACTTCCAGTAATATTGCTTGTGGTTTTCATGGGGGCGACCCGGTACATATGGAGCGAACAATTAAAGAGGCTTTGCTTCATCAGGTACAGATTGGTGCCCATCCGGGATATCCAGACCTGGCGGGATTCGGAAGACGAAAAATGGACCTGTCATCCGATGAATTAAAAGCGGCGGTGAAGTATCAGGTCTCGGCCATCAAAGGAGTGGCTGAAAGTCTTGGCGCCTCCATCCGGTATGTAAAGCCCCATGGAGCGCTCTACAACCTGGCGGCAGTAGACGAGTCGGTATCGAACACGTTGGTTCAGGCCATTCGGGAAATAGACCCTGCTTTAATGATCATGGGACTGGCTGGTAGTCTTTTTCAGGAAATTTGTGCTAATCAGAACATTAGATTTGTAGCAGAAGCGTTTGCTGACCGTCAATATCAGGCCGATGGCAGTCTACGTTCCAGATCACTTCCGGAATCAGTATTTGTAGACCCTAATGTGGTAACAAACCAGGTTTTGGAAATCATTTTACACCAACAGGTTACAGCTTATGATGCCTCCATTGTCCCTCTAGAGGCTGAAACCATATGCATCCATGGAGACAACCCGGCGGCAGTAAAGATCCTTGAAGCCCTAAAATTAGCCTTTGAAAAAACAGGGCATAGTAAAAAGAAGCTTCGGATGACCATAGAAATACAACCATTGGGGGATCGCACGTTGTTAGTAAACTTCCCGCAAAAAATCGATCCGGACATTCATCAACAAGTAATAAGTCTGTCAGCAAAAATTGAAGAGGAATCGATTGAAGGTATTATTTATATCAGTCCAGCCTATTGCTCTTTGGCTATTGGTTATAACCCAGGGAATATAAAATATCCGGAGTTAAGTCTTAGGATTAAAGATCTATGGAAACAAAGAAAAAAAACTCGAAACGTACCTGTCAGGGTGCTAACCTTGTCCGTATGCTATGAAGAGCCTTATGCTCTCGATCTGTGGGAGATCTCGAAAATTACAGGGTTAACGCCAGAAGATATTATTGAAACCCATACTGCAAACAGCTATCAGGTATACATGCTGGGTTTTCTTCCTGGATTCCCATATCTAGGCATTTTACCTGAAGTCCTGCAATGTCCGAGAAAGGCAAAGCCTCGATTGGTAATTCCCGAACGATCAGTAGGAATTGCCGGACTTCAAACTGGAATCTATCCTTCCGAATCACCTGGTGGCTGGAATATTGTTGGAAACACCCCGCTGCCGATTGTCACCGGTCAAAATTCTACCCCTTTTCTATTGCATGCCGGAGATGAAGTAAAATTTCAGGCAATTACCAAGAACGACTATGAACACATAGAGGGAGAGATCCGGGAGGGTACGTTTAACTGGGATACGATCTATGGATAGACGTCTTCAACTTAAATTCTTAAAACCAGGATTGCATACTACCATTCAGGACCATGGTCGTGAGCATTTTCGAGCCTTTGGCGTTCCCAAAGCGGGGCCCATGGATGTTGCTTCAGCCAAATTGGCCAACTGGTTGGTCGGTAACCCCGAATCTGCCCCATTGATGGAAATAACCATGGTAGGTCCGGTTATTCAGATACAGGGACAAGGACAAATAGCTTTTACCGGGGCCCCGTTCAAAATAAACCTCAACCATTACCCACTCTCTATGAATCAAAGCATTGAACTTAGTGGTCAACATGAACTGACCATTGAAAAAGCTCTTAAGGGTTGTCGGTGTTATATGGCGGTTGCTGGCAACTGGGGGTTAAGTTCGTGGCTTGACAGTTGTAGTGCTTCTCCTCAAAGTGGACGTGACCTTACCCCGGACAGTATAATTGAGAAAGGTACCACGCTTTTAATACACAACCCCGAACCAGTGGCCTCCCGGTCGGTTTCACGCCCTTGGAAAGAAGTATCTATAGCGGCTACTATTCGGGTATTGGCAGGACCTGAGTATTCTATGTTTAATACCGCTGCTATTAAAGAATTCCTGGGCCGTAAATTTACTATTTCACCTCAAAGTAATCGCATGGGATACCGGTTAGATAGTCCATTAGCAAACTATAGCTCTCAGGTGGAAGTGATATCTTCCGGAGTAGTCCCCGGGACTATACAGGTGACCCACTCCGGGCAGCTCATTATATTATTGGCTGACGCCCAAACCACCGGAGGCTATCCTCGAATCGCCAATGTGATCAGTGTAGACCAGGACAAATTGGCACAAATGAGACCTGGAGACAGCTTTAGCTTTCGGGTGATCTCATTAAAAGAAGCTTATGAAGTGTTTTAAATATGGCCATTTCCTTGTAAAACATTAGATTTACTCCCAGCATTTTCAATAATTAATTCGTAATTTATTTAGGTATGAAAACCAAAGCCAATCTGGTACACCAGCCAGGCCCCTACACTAACTTTTCTTTTGAAGAAATCACTATACCTGATCCAGGACCCACAGAGATATTGGTTAAACACAAGGTCATCGGAGTAAACTTTATTGACACCTACATTCGCAGTGGCCTTTACCCCTGGCCGGGCGAAATGCCTATCATTCCTGGCGGTGAAGCCAGTGCAGAGGTCCTGGAGACCGGATCTGAGGTTACTGATCTCAAACCAGGAGACCGAGTGGCCTATACCGTTGCCAATGGTGCTTACTGTCAACATCGAATTCTAAATGCAGACCGTGCCGTTAAATTGCCGGACTCAGTATCAAGTGAGACGGCAGCTGCCAGTATGCTAAAAGGATTAACAGCTCATTACCTGCTTCATGGAACCTTCAAAGTGCAACCAGGCCATACCATTCTTTTTCATGCAGCTGCTGGAGGAGTAGGGATGATTGCCGGTCAATGGGCCAATCACCTTGGTGCTACGGTAATAGGCACCGTAGGTTCTAAGGAAAAAGAGGAATTGGCTTTGGCCAATGGATATCATCATGTGATCAACTACCGTGAAGAGAATTTCGTGGATCGAGTTATGGAAATTACCAATGGAGCCGGAGTGGAAGTGGTTTATGATTCAGTAGGACAGGACACATACCCGCATTCCCTGAAATGTATAAAAAGACTGGGTATGTGGGTCCCCTTTGGACAGTCTTCGGGCCCGATTAAGAATTTTGAACTCAAAGACCTAGTAGCACATGGCTCACTTTTTACTACCCGGCCTAGTTTGTTTGACTATGTGCCCACCAAAGAAACCCTGCAAGCCGCCAGTGATAGCTTGTTTGCCATGTTGGATTCCGGACATATCAAGGTGAGTATTAACCAAAAATATCAATTGGAAGAAGCCAGCCTGGTACACCAATTATTGGAAAACAGGGAAACCAAAGGATCCACAATTTTAATACCGTAACACTTTAACCATTCGAACCAATGCAACCAAAGAATTTAGAGGCACTACAGAATGGCTTTGACCACATCACACAATCACCTTCTGACCAAGGCTCCTTGCAATTGATTGTGGCCAGACCGGAGGTAGACAGCCGAACAGAGTTAGACCATGGCGTATTGGATGAAACTGAAGGTCTGATCGGAGACAATTGGGCGGCTAGAGGAAGTTCAAAAACCGAAGATGGCAGCGCTCATCCTGAAATGCAGATCAACATAATGAATTCCAGGGCCATTGAATTAATCACTCAAAACAAGGCTGACTGGAAGACAGCCGGTGACCAGTTATTTGTTGATTTCAACCTAAGTAAAGACAATGTGCCTCCCGGTACCAAGCTCGCTGTAGGTGATGCAATACTGGAAGTAACCTCTGTTCCCCACACCGGCTGTAAGAAATTTTCGGCACGGTTTGGGGTGGACGCAGTGAAATTCATCAGCTCTTCCAAAGGCAAACAATGGCAGCTTCGGGGGATCAATGCCCGGGTAGTAAAGTCCGGCAGCATCCAGATAGGTGATCAGTTTTCCAAAATATCCGGGTGATTCAATAACCAGGGATTGAATTTATAAAATGGGATCAAGTTCTTTTGAAAGTTCTTCCATGGTGTTACCCTCTTTATCCAAAAGATAAACTTCATTAAATCCAGCGCCTTTCAATTTGTCGAATTGAGTAGCAGCATCTCCAGCTACTACATATATCATTTTTCCTGGGGTGATGTATTTTTCCGCCAGCTCTTTATGCTGTTCGAGTGTCATATTTCGAATTATTTCCTCTTCGTCATTGATATAGGTCACATCCAGATCATAATTGCTCATGGTTCTGAGAATATTCATTTTTGACCAAAGTGATTCCATAGCTCTGGCATTAGATTTGATCATAGAGTTTTTAGTGAACTCAAGATCCTCTTCACTGATGCTTTTCCGATATTTTTCCATTTCCTCCTTAAATATTTTCACTGATTCGTAAGTGACATTCGACCTCACACTTGAAGACGCTCTGAATGGGCCCCTCAATTTGGAGCCAGAGAAAAATGTTCTTGCGCCATAAGTGTATCCTTTTTCCTCTCGTAAGATTAGATTTACTCTTCCACTAAATGATCCTCCCAGCATGAAATTCATTACTGTTGCCGCATAGAAATCGGGGTCCTCTCTTGACATAGCCAGGTAGCCAATATTGATAACAGATTGTTTCGCATTTGGTATATCAACAAAAAACAAGGTATTATCTCCTGACTCCTCCGGATATGGATATGATGGGATTTCCACAGCACTTTGTTTCCACTTTCTACCCAACCCTGATAGTGCTTTAAGCGCCTCATCTTTGGAAATATTACCAACTACATGAACCCGAGTGAGGTTAGGTGTATAATAACTATTATAAAAGGTCTTCAAATCATCAATTACCAGGGTTTCAATGGTTTCAGGAGTTCCTGATGTTGGCAAACTCATAATGTGCTCTCCGCCGTAGACTTTTTCACTAAAAACCAGATTAGAAATGGAGTCCGGATATGCCTGGCTCCGCTTTAAGTCGTTTATGGTTTTTGTTTTGATTCTGTTGAACTCCTCTTTATCCCACCGTGGCTCGAGCAACAATTCTTCCACCAGTTCCATTGTTTTGGGGAAGTTCCTTGAAAGAGCGCTTGCTCTGATATTGATGTTAAGTTGACCCGTGTTCATAGAAATTCTGGAGCCCAACAAGTCAATTTCCTCCTCAAGCTCTTCGGGAGTTTTAGTAGCTGTTCCTTCCATCATGATATCAGTCATAAGATTCGCAACTCCATTTTTTTCAGGGGTATCAAACTGATGGCCACCATCCAAAACCAGTGAGAACTCTACCAATGGCAATTCATGATTTTCAATTCCATAGACTTTCAATCCGTTATCCAGTGTGGCTAACCAGATTTCCGGAAGGTTTAAGCCCGGAGGTGTTCCTTCTTCAGGTTGCACAGAACGATCAAATGCAGAATGAGTTTTTTCGATTTCTTTGTCTTCTTCACCAGCCTGTGCCGCTTCCTTATTTTCCTTAATTATCTCTTCCACAACATTGGCCTTTACCGAACCAACTACCATCAAATCAAGCTGGTC
>CAZAWQ010000115.1:0-2819 GCA_964488585.1 uncultured Roseivirgaceae bacterium | reverse complement strand
CCCAGGTACTGAAAAAGCAGATTCATTCTCTTTTGCATCAGTTCAAAATTATCCCGGATCAGGTTGAACAGATGGGCGTAAGGAGTTCTTAGCACATAGGCTAACATGCTACTCAATACCATTACCGCACCAAAATATATAATGGCCAAAGTTGCACTCTCAATAATTCCCGAAAGTAAAACCCGGCTTAGTCGCACACTCCCAACTACATTGGCGATAGCCGATCCCACCATGAAAAACATGGTAATTGGAATTAAACGCACTAAAGCTCTAAGCCAGCCATAAGGTATCTGCGGTCGGTGCAACCTAAAGAGCTTAGCCACCCAAATAGTGTAGGCTATTACTACCAGGGACTCTCCTCCCATAAAAATTCTCTGAAAAAGAGTACCTATCGGTAAAATAGATTGCAGGTAGTTGAATACATAGATTAGACCCAAAATGATCAAAGGTGCTCTGAATGCTTGATGGACATATCCAAAAAAGATTCCAATGACCGCGATAAGGGCTAAAATAACCGCAGCTTCAGCCAATACCTGTGGTTCATTGGAATATATCCAAATCGAAAAAAGTAGCGAAACCAGGAGTGCAGAAAGTACTGGCCTTTTTAATGAATGATAAAGAAATATCAGATCTTCATATTCTGGTTGTTTTCTACTGGAGACCCTGATTCTGACAAAAATTATGATGATAATGATAAAAATAACCAGGTGTAGGTAGAAATTAGGGCGATAAAGATTGTAATAAACTACTATTGACTTTTGGTTAGCCAACAAAATACTTCTGAGTTGCTGTATTCCATAAGTATCAGACAAACTGTCATTGTCCAATGCCCACAATGGTGCGCTATCCCGAGCCCAGAGTCTTTTGTCCAATAAATTATCCAGTTTATCCACTATTTGGTTAATATGTTGGTTCATTTGATTTATTCGCACCTCATACTCAATAATTTCATTGGCACGAATCCGCATAGACTTCTCAACATGAGCCAAAGAATCCAATCGGTTCTTAATTTCTGTAGTAATAGAAGCCGAAGGTTCAAGACTCAATGTATGCTGAAGCGTGACCTCCCATACTGTTCTAGCCTCCTCTATGTCTTCATAAAGCGATTCAAATTCTTCAGTTCTGCTTTCCAAGAACCTATTCCAACTATTTAGAGGGGTAGAAAACTGAGTGATGCCTTTTTTTTGTATTTCCAGGATTTGAAGTGCGACTCCGGTGTGAATTGTGTCTAATTCCTGAATTACCACATTCAGGCTGTCCTGAAATAAATCCAGGCTATCTGTAATTAACAGGTATTTTGTGGTGGGTTTTTGGGTATTTATAACTTCCTCAATGAGTAAATCCAGTTCCACCAGATTTGCGGGTATTTCCGATGTACTAAAGGGGGTGATCTCTTGGGATAACGAATCCGGGGTTTGCCCATAACTGTTAAAAATTATAGTTAAAACCGGAATGAGTAATTGAACTCTTCGTTTCAAGTTTCTGATTGCCAAATTAATTTGGTCTGATTGGCTATACCAAATGCAACACCTCAGGTGCCCCTGCTAAACTTAATACATCTCCCCCACTAGCAGCGGAAGCATAGATTTTTTCAATATAATACATATCCCGCATACCCATTTCACCAGAGGCAATAACCGGAGTATCATCCAGTATATTCGCGGTAAATGCGTCCATATGTTTGGCCTGGTGCACCACTGGTTCAATGTCCATGGGTCCATCGGAGGTTACTCCTTTTAATCCATCATACACATAGGCTGGTCCAAGCTCAAAAAAGCCAGTCTCTGCCTTTGCCTTTAGGAATTGAATATTGGCCTCATAAGTAGTTTCATATTGGACCACAACTCCCGAAGGAAATTCCATTTCCCATTCCAAACTACCCTCCACATCCTTCCAGTCTTCTTTGTTCCTGGTAGTTTCGACAGCCTTAACAGTCACGGGTAATGCTCCCTGCGTATAAATAGAACCTTGCATGGCATATATTCCAACGTCCATCAAAGGTCCTCCTCCAGACATGACTTTTTTTGCACGCCATTGATCAAGGTTGCCCATGGTAAACCCAAAACTCGCTTGCAATTCGGTAATCTTTCCATATACTTCCTTTTGCCCTAAACGCATCATTTCAGCATTGAAAGGTTCATAGTGGAGTCGATACCCGATTGAAAGTTTTCTATTGGCTTGTGTGCAGGCGTCAATCATTTGCTGGCACTCCACCACAGAAATCGCCATGGGCTTTTCACACATCATGTGTTTGCCTGCCTGAGCACCACGGATGGTGTATTCAGCATGCATGGAATTGGGGAGTACTACATAAACGATATCAATGTCTTGGTTTTCTGCGATGCTATCGTAGTTGTGGTAATTATAAATATTGCCATCAGGAATGCCATACTTGTCCTGCCAAATCTGCTCTTTTTCTTTGGTGCCGGTTACAATACCTGCCAGGTAACAATGCTCTGTGTGTTGTAATGCAGGAGCCAATTGATTAGTCGCATAGTTGCCCAGTCCAACCAGGGCCACTCCCAGTTTTTTGGGTCCCTCAGCAGATGATGTGTCAGTTTCCTCTCGCTTGGGTGAAGAACAGGAGGCCAATCCTAAGCCGAGAGCACCCATTCCTAAGGATGTTTGCCTTACAAAACTACGTCGATTGATAATTGGATGTCGGATGGGAGTCTTCTTTTTCATGGTGCAAGAGTTGATTTCTTGCTTTCAAGATAAGAATCACACTCTTCGGATAGTAATTAAACAAGAGTTAATTCTCGAAAAAGGCGGTATTCGTGAAACTATCACCGTGAAATTACTTCCAGAATGGCTTCTTT
>CAZAWQ010000114.1:0-1972 GCA_964488585.1 uncultured Roseivirgaceae bacterium | reverse complement strand
ATTGCACCGTCTTTATTCACATCAAGATGTTCAAATTCGAATTCACTGGGCACTCTGTTATACAGACGCGCCTGTTGGTAGACAGTCCACACATTAAAAGCATCGCTTCGAATAGTGATTTCGCCATCTTGTCCCGCATGCAATGCACAGAGTTGCTCGCGCGTGGGATTGGGTATTTTTCCGGGAACTGAACAGGGTCTAAATAAAGCAAATTCAATCATTCTTTCAAGAGTTACTTTATCTATTTTGCTTCCATCCTTCATCGGCGAGAGAAGCCAGAGATCAAAGTCCGCACTGTCGACACATTTATTGCCATCGTAGTCCCCGTAAAAAATATTGTTGATTATTGCTCTCCTAGTATCTCAACCAAGTTTTGCAGGGGTCCCAGGTGGTGGGACTACTAATGAGGTAGAACCGCAGGCCGAATACCGTTGTGGAGATTGTAATTCACCCCAATGCAATGGTTGCAACATAGAACTTCCTCCACATAACACTCCTACCGAAGGCGAAGACAGTAATGGCGGAGATAGCGGAGGCGGAGAATAAATCATGAAAATCTCTAGGAAGAAAACCTACATTTTCGCAACCTTTTTATTAGCAGTGGTGATTTCAACATTTTCGAATGTCAAAAAAGCGGAGACAGGATCACATGTTCCGGGAGGTTTTCCATTGACTAATATCATGAAGGATTGGGTAGATTCTCTTCCTGGTGATGTACGTGTTTTGAATATTATGCATACCGCGCATGGGATCGAAGCTGATGGAGTTGATTTCTTTCTTGCCAGATCCCATCTCGCTACCGACGCGGGGGCGGAAAGGTTAATCATCATGGGCTGTAAGGCTGGTGCGGAAACTAGAACCGGTTTTTCCTCAACCCTTGGACGAGTAAAGATGATTATGAGTAAAGATCCAAGACTAAAGGATCTGGAAGTCTTTGCCCTATACGGAAGTCTGGATCCCGAAAAAATTCCTCCGGTTGGTCAAAAGTTTTCAATTACGCATCCGTTTAAAAAGGGTGAGCTGGATCCAGATGAATACTTCAGAAGAGGACTCCCAAACGGAAAGACTGTGACTGTAACTTACAATAGAGTCACCGGTCCTCGCACCCAACCCGTGGGTCCCGTGGGTCCCGTGGGGAACAGTCCTGGCGGAGGATCCGGTGCTGGCGGGCCCGGCGGAGCTGGAAATGCTGGAGGTGCTGGCGGAGCTGGAGGTGCTGGCGGAGCTGGCGGAGGAGTAGGCGCAAAACCACAATGCGAGACTGGACCGTGTAAGATTACCATAAATCGGGCAACCCGAAAAATTACTTGGACAACGAGATTCAATATTTTGTTACTGACTTGGGGCATTTTGGAAATTCCGTTATCCGCAGGTTCATACCAAGCCTATGATCACCAGTATTTTTGGGATGATGGTGAGTGGCGTAGGCTTAGGAATCTAAAATTAGAATATTATATAGCGAGGAATAAGGGAGACAAGAAGATGTTTGACATTGATAAATACTTTTACAAACGTTTTGGTGTTGGTGCTCACGATTTCGGAAAAGATGACTACCTAAAACGAATTGAGAAGTGGCGCAAAAATATGACTGAATTCGAAAATAATCAATTCAAGCGTGCGGAGCTAAATGTTTTCACCATTAATAGTGGATTCGAAGATTTATCCTATGAAAACTTGTGTAAGTGCATGGGAGAAACGGGGGAATAATGAAACTCTTTATTACAATTATTATGGCTATTTGTACTCCAATCCTATCCGCAGCCCCAGCTTGTGTTCCGGCTGCGGGATCACCAAATTCCGATCAGGGCGTTGATATTGTAAACTGGAATTATGCCAATCTAAATGGCGTCGGCGTCCATAATCCGTGCACAGGTAATTTTAGTTTTCGCATCGGCGAGCCCGTATTTATGGTTCACAATAGTCAGGACAACAGTAACATTTGGGGGCTCGGTCCCGGATGGCGCTACGCTAT
>CAZAWQ010000113.1:0-1694 GCA_964488585.1 uncultured Roseivirgaceae bacterium | reverse complement strand
CTTATGGAATGGAAGTTATCATCGAGGATAACGATATCACCTGCTTCCTTGGAAACTTCAGACCCACTTCCCATCGCTATACCCACATCTGCCTGCTTAAGTGCAGCAGAATCATTTACTCCATCCCCAGTCATTCCAACTACTTTACCGATACTCTTACAAATCCGGACCAACCGGCTTTTGTCTGTTGGCAGTGCCCTGGCTATTACACGAAGGTTGGGGATGATTTCCTTCAGTTCGTCATCAGATCTTTCATTCAATTCCTTTGACACTAAAACTACATCACTGTCATCATTTAGCAAGCCTACTTCATTGGCAATTGCAACAGCTGTCCCCTTACGGTCTCCGGTAATCATTACCACCTGAACACCGGCACGCTGCACCTCTTCGATTGACCACTGGGATTCTTTTCTTATCTCATCACTTATGCCAACAACACCTACGAGCGTGGCATTTTGAGGAATGGATTCATCTTCATTTATGGGCTCGTTAGAGATCGCCAACGCAATCAGGCGAATTCCGGAGTCTGCAAGATTATCCATTTCCTCTATCAATCCATCTTTTTTCTCAAAGGCCACTCTGCTTCCATTATCATCAAAAGCCTGATTACACTGTTGAAGTATAATTTCTGGAGCTCCCTTCATCAAAGTAACGTTACTATCTTTTTCCAGGCCATTAATCGATGTTCCCAGTAAAACCTGAGTAGCCGAGAATTTGCGTTCGCTGTTAAACAATATTCTTTCCTTTTGCTCCACGTCAACCTGGGTAATTTGATCGAAATCTTCCTTGTCGACGTAAGATATCAATGCTCTTTCCGAAACATTCCCTCCAATAACTTCACCATCCGAAGAAACATATGAGGAGGAATTCTCCAAAATAGACAGACTTAGCAATGCCTTTAGTGATTCCGGAATGCTATTGAATTTATCATAACCTGTTAATGAACTTGAAATAAATACTTTTGCTTCAAGTTTGCCTTTGGTAATTGTTCCTGTTTTGTCGGAGAACAGTATATTAATGCTACCAGCCGTTTCAATTCCCAACAGCCTTCTAACCAACACTTTTTCCGCCAGTAGTTTTCTCATGTTGAGCGATAGAACAATAGCGATCATCATGGGTAATCCCTCCGGGATGGCCGCAACCACGATGATAATTGAAAGTACCATGGCGTCCAGAAGGTCGGGGATTAATACTTCCCAGTTTGAAAAATATTCCAGGATTTTGTCTCCTTCGAAATTGGAAGCCAAAAAGGCTTTTTCGAACATAAATGTCACTGCGATAATTATGGCAGCTATGTAGCCAAATTTGCTGATGAGTTTGGCTAATCCTTTGAGCTTTACCTGGAGGGGCGATAACCTGTCAACTGTTTCGGAGAGTTCCTTCGCCAAACCACCGTAAAAGGTTTTACCCCCGACCGTTTCTACAAGCATTACTGCCTCCCCATCTTCAACCACGGCGCCCCTGAACAGCCAATAAGGACTGCTGAAATCTTTTGAATTTTCGTGATCATCAAGGATCTTGGTTTTCTTTACACTAACCGATTCACCGGTCAATGAAGCCTGGTTTACCATTAATGAACCCTGGATCACTTTTCCGTCGGCCGGTATTTTATCCCCAGACTGAAGTAATACATAATCACCGGCTACAATTTCATCTACCGGAATATTTTCCAAATGGCTATCCCTGAACACATT
>CAZAWQ010000112.1:0-15196 GCA_964488585.1 uncultured Roseivirgaceae bacterium | reverse complement strand
GAACGCCCGAACTACCGGAAATTTCAGTGCTAGGAACTGATTTTCGATTTCGACTAGATAAGGGACTGTTTGAGTCGGCCTCCGGTTCTACCCAGTATGGCCAGGCAATTGATGATTGGGGGCATCGGTTCATGACCCAGAATACCATTCATATTTCACAGATCGTAATTCCATGGCGGTATTTGAACCGTGATTCATCCAACAAAGCCAAGGCTCCGGTGCAAAATATCTCGGACCATGATTTAGAAATGTTTCAGTTAACTCCACCTCCGTACTGGAGGGCAGAGCGTACCGCTCGTAGACAAAAAAGATATAAAGAAGAAAATCTAGACCGAGTTGAGTATGCAGAAGATCATTTCACAGGATGTTCCGGAGGGACTGTATACACCGGTGATCTTTTCCCAGAGTCATACCATGGTTCTGTTTTTACCGGTGAGGTTGCCGGCAATCTTATACATCGGGATGTGCTGGTTCCCGGTGAGGGCCCACTGTTTGTTGCTCAACGAGATGTCTCAGAAACTCAAAGTGAATTTCTGGCTACTACCGACCCTTGGTTCAGGCCGGCTAATTTCACAGTAGCTCCGGATGGGAGTTTACTGGTGGTGGATATATACAGGCAGCATATTGAGACCCCTCTATCAATACCGGAGGATTTAAAAGAAGACATGGACTTTTATCACGGAGATGACATGGGACGTATCTACCGTATAGTTCCAACTGATGCTTCTATACCTGCCATTACTAAATATCCCGGAGAGATGGAAAATACCGAATTGGTAGCCACATTGGCTCATCCGCATCAATGGTGGAGGCTTACCGCGCAACGACTGTTGGTGGAAAGAGCTGACCCATCCGTAGTGGGTGCACTTGGGGAGATGGTTATGAACAGCGAGTTACCATTGGCACGATTACATGCCTTATACTCTATTAAAGCTTTGGGTGGTATGACCATGGACCTGGCAAAAACGGCCATGGAAGATGCTCATTCTCAACTGCGTGTGCGCGGGCTGCAGCTGGCGGAAGCCTATCCTGAGCTATTACCACAAATGTTACAAATGGCTGATGATGAAGATGTACAAGTTGTCTTTCAGGCCGCATTAAGCATAGGAAACTTCAAAGGACCTGAGGTTCGTGATGTGCTGGCATCCCTTTTGAATAAATACGGGGAGGACCCATGGTTTAGTAAAGCAATACTGAGTGCACCGCCCCAACAGGACTAAATAACTTAATTCTAAAAATATGAAAAAGAATACACGAAGACGATTTGTCAAAAGATTGGCCAGCGCAACCGCTGGAGTTGCAGCTCTGGGAAGCAGTTCTAATCTGCTTGCTAATAGTTTCTCACAAATTATTGGAGCAAACGAAAGGATCCGAGTGGGCGTGATTGGGTGTGGCGGCATGGCGAATGGCCATATGAAAGCCATTTTGAAAATGAAAGAGTCCGACAATATAGAAATTGCAGCGGTCTGCGATGTTTATACCAAGCGGTTGGACCTGGCCAGGGAAATGACCAAATCAACAGCAATTAATGACTATCGGGAATTACTGGATTCAAAAGAACTTGATTATGTGCTTATAGCTACCCCAGAGCATTGGCACTACCAGATGACTTTGGATGCAATTGATGCCGGCAAACATATTTATGTTGAAAAACCCATGACGCATACTATTGAACAGGCCAAGTCAATTGTAAAAAAAGTGTCTAAAACCAATTTGAAATTGCAAGTTGGGGTGCAAGGTATGTCTGACGATTCTTATGAATCGGCCCATAAATTGATTCAGGAAGGAGCCCTTGGTAAAGTTGTTATGGCCCACATTGACTACTCGCGGAATTATGTGGACGATTTCTGGGCTAATCCAATCGATGCCGATGCCAAACCGGGGGTTAATCTGGATTGGGAGGCATGGCTTGGCCCTGCTCCCAAGCAACCCTGGGACCCCAAAAGATACTTTCAATGGAGAAGATACTGGGATTATTCAGGTGGAGTTGCCACTGATTTGTTCATTCACCGCATAACCAGAATTATAAAAGCACTTGGACTGACATTTCCAGATTATGTTGCTGCCACCGGGGGTACCTGGAACTTCGTAGACAGTGTAGCTGAAATACCAGATACTTTCAATATGATGCTGGACTACCCTGAAAAAACTACCGTTATGGTAGTTGCGTCAATGGCCAATGATACGCCCATTAGACATGTGATCAGGGGCCATAAGGCAACCCTGGAGTTTACCAGAGATGGATTTACGGTTACCCCTCAGAAAGCCACAAACCAAGCCGTTATTAGCAGTACTGGGGAAGCTGTAAAAGATGGAGCACTGTATACCCATAAAAAAACTGGTGCCGAAGATGTCACTTTACACCACCGAAACTTGCTTGGGGCAATCCGAAAAAGTGAACCCCTGAAGTGTGATCAAAACCTGGGATTTTATGGTGTTGTAGCTTGTATGATGGGCGTGCAATCATTTCGTCAAAGGGAATATCTTAAATGGGATGCTCAAGAACAACGTGTCTCCAAATAGGTTTCATGCATTACACTGTAAATGTTATCTAAATATGAAGTGTATCACGCTGCGCATTGCAATGCTTGGAATAGTGTTTCTTTATGGTCAACCGTTGGCAGCCCAAGAGGACTCCTGGAAGGTAGGAGTGGGGACTGAGATCATTACACCACAAACTTCTATGTGGATGGCAGGGTATGGATTTAGGGACCATGTAGCAGAGGGTACTTTGAATGATCTGTGGGTCAAGGCTCTTGCCATAGAAGATTCACGAGGCAGACAGGCGGTTTTCGTTTCGACCGACCTACTCGGACTTTCAAAAGGCATCTCGGACGCCGTAACTTCAAAGTTGAAAACTTTGTATCAACTTGAACGCAGCCAGGTAATGTTAACCAGCTCCCATACTCATTCCGGGCCGGTTCTTTACCAGACTCTGATAGATATCTACCCATTAGATGATGATCAGAAGAAAAGAGTGGTAGAATATTCAACATGGCTTGAGAATCGAATAGTCGATGTAGTTTCAGAGGCCTTGAATAACCTTGAACCAGCCAACCTATACACTGGCATTGGCCATACCAGGTTTGCAGTGAACCGCCGTAACAATTCAGAACAAGATATCGCCACCACCACCGAATTGAACGGACCATTTGATCACTCAGTCCCGGTTTTAGCAGTTGAGCGGCCTGATGGTGTATTACGGGCTATGGTATTTGGGTATGCCTGTCATGCTACCACCTTAAACGGGTATCAATGGTCAGGTGATTTCCCTGGCTTTGCTCAGCTGGAACTTGAAAAAAGCTATCCCGGGGTGACTGCGTTCTTTTTTGCAGGTTGTGGCGCTGATCAAAACCCATTACCCCGCCGAACCATCCCATTGGCGAAGCAATACGGCGAGGAGCTTGCAGGTGCTGTTTCGAGGGTGTTGCAGGAGTCGATGTCTCAGGTGGATCCTTTTTTGTCCACAACCTATGGTGAATTGGAACTTGCCTTTTCCCCGTTGCCAGACAAGGAGGAATTACTTTCCATCAAAGAGTCCAATATTGAATATTACCAGCGATGGGCACAGCGCTGGTTGCAATATATGGAATCAGGTAAAGCGATTCCTACAAACTATCCACATTATCCGGTACAAACCTGGCAGTTGGGAAATCAGACCTGGGTGGCATTAGGCGGTGAAGTAGTAGTTGATTATTCAATATATCTGAAAAATTTACTTGGGCAAGATCTGTTTGTTACCGCCTATGCCAATGACGTGATGGCCTATATTCCGTCATTGCGTGTTTTACGTGAAGGGGGGTATGAGGGTGACACCTCAATGCGCGTATATGGATTGCCAGCTCCCTGGTCCCCGGAAGTTGAACAAAAGATTATAAATGAGGTACAACGACAAGTAAACGAATTACAGTCAGATTAAAAGAAATAGTCAATATGTCGTCCCCCGTATAGATATTGTGATAAAATTTGACTAGAAAGTCTTAATTACTTACCTTTTATACTACACAAAAAACTACCAACATAATGAGCACATTAAGACTAGGAGACGATGCTCCGAATTTCACCGCCCAAACTACCGAAGGTGAGATCAATTTTCACCAATGGCTGGGCGATAGCTGGGGAGTGCTATTTTCTCATCCAGCAGATTACACCCCTGTTTGCACCACAGAGCTGGGTGCTACCGCAAAACTAAAATCAGAGTTTGAAAAACGCAATGTAAAAGCTATAGCCATCAGCGTTGATCCAATGGATTCTCACAAAGGATGGATACAGGATATTAACGAAACTCAGCATACCACCGTGAATTTTCCATTGATCGCGGACGAAGACCGGAAAGTAGCGGAATTGTATGATATGATCCACCCAAATGCAGATGAAAAGGGTACCGTGCGCTCGGTTTTTATTATTAGCCCTGATAAGAAGATCAAACTGACTTTGACCTATCCGGCATCAACCGGAAGGAACTTTAATGAAATTCTCCGGGTGATCGATTCCTTGCAGCTAACAGCTTATCACAAAGTTGCCACTCCGGTTAATTGGGAAGTTGGAGAAGATTGTGTGATTCTTCCTTCCATTTCCAACGATGTGGCGGACAAGGAATTTCCCAAGGGGTACACTCAGATACGACCCTACTTGAGATTGACACCGCAGCCGGATTTATAGCAGCCAACCAGCATGCCCTTTTTCGATCTGGAAAATTATCCCCATTTCACGCCGATAGCGTGATGGCCAACACTAACCCATTTTACTCGACTGCTCCAAGACACTCAAATACCAATCGGTAGAACTCTGGATGTGACTGCCAGGTTTTGCCAGTAACAATTCTGCCATCCATTACTGCCTGGTCATCGCTAATATAAATGCCGCCACAGGCTTCTACTTCGAATTTAATATGCTCGTAACAAGCTACTTTTTTGTGATCTACTAAACCAGCGGTGATCAGTATTTGTACTCCATGACATATAGCAAAAATATACTTTCCATTTTCATGGAAATGACGGACGATCTCCAACACTTTGGGATGGTTGCGTAGATATTCCGGTGCCCGTCCCCCTGGGAGCAGCACCGCATGGTACTCTTCAGGATTAACATTATCAAAACTCTGTTCTGATTCCACCAGGTATCCTTTGCGTTCCACATAGGTGTCCCATCCAGGTTCAAAATCGTGTATCACCAGGTTCATTCTTTTTACTTCAGGAGCGGCAATAGTGGAGTCATATCCTGCTTCGGTTAGACGATGCTTGGCATATAAGATTTCAAAGCTCTCTCCGGCATCACCGGTAACAATTAGTACATTTTTGTTATTACTCATCGCATTTACATAAAGCCCATTCTGATCCTTATATCACCTGTAACGTCCTCAAATCTACTGGCTTTGTAGTTGCTTAATCTTGTTATAAACCACGGGTGAAACTTAGAGGAGTCTGATTGTGTTGTCATTAGAATTGAGAATCTAAATAAATATACAAATATATTGACTGGCTGGCCAACCTACCGGCCAATTGCCTCGTCATCGTATTGAGAAAAGGGAAAAACTGATGCTTTATAGAACAAACTATAATTTCAAATCATTTTATGGCATGACATTGTAAATCTCAGTACCTTTCTGTGTACCATTAAATTATTTCGCATGACTAATCTTTACAAACCACTAAGTATATTCATCTTCTTACTTATTTTATCGTCTTGTAGTGAAGACGATCCCTTACCGGTACCTCTAGTTAACTTTTTTCTGGATCCCGAAGTAGTGGAAGTAGGGATACCGGTTATGTTTGATAATTTAACCACCAATGCCTCCAGGTACGAGTGGGATTTTGGAGATGGACAGGTTGTCACAGACATTTCTCCAACGGTCACCTTTACTTCGCGAGGGACGGTAACTGTTACCTTACGGGCTTATACGGAAGACGATCAAGTAGACTCTTTAGTTCAGAATGTCAATGTTCTGGAAAGAATATTAACGGGTTATGTGGTAAATGTGTTCCCTCTTTCTAATGGAGGAGCGGCGTGGGACCCTGATTCCGCAGGTATACAACAATTGCCAGATATTTTCACAATATTCCAGCCAAATGAACAGAATAACCCTAGTGGGTTTATAGATATAATAGGTGCCAATATTTCCGTCGCTCCAGTTGGCAACACAGTTGAGGGGGTAAGCTTCCCCAATGATCAGAATCCCATAGTTTTGGGAGACGAGGACTGGCAATTCTTTTTACTGGATTATGACGGTCCATTTGATAACATTGATCTATCGCCGGAAAATTTAGAAACGATGATCGGCGTCCAGTTCAATCCCCTACAAGCGGCTACCTTTAAGAATGACGATGGGGATGCAGGATTTATTACAGTTATATTACTGGATAATGCCGGTAATAACCTGGATGTGGATTTCACATTTGTATTGGAGTAGAGACCTGCCAGTGGTTATTTATTAAAGCTATGATTTTTTATGGGAGTTAGTTACCGACTAATAGGAGGATTCTTGTGGCAAGTGATCACCTGTATGTCGCTGTTTTTATATACCGGTGTGTATGGACAGCAGCAACGTTCAGTGTCAGGTAATGTAAAAGATAACTTAGGTGAATCATTGCCGGGCGTTGCGGTAAATATTGAGAATACCACTACCGGCACAGTTACTGACCTGGATGGCAATTTTACTTTACAGGCCACCGATGGTGAAATTTTGATATTCACAATGGTGGGAATGGAAACGGCCAGAAGGGAGGTTTCCGCCACTCAAAATTGGAGATTAATACTGCGGGAGTCTACAGCCTTGTTGGATGAGGTGGTAGTAACAGGATTTCAGGAGGTGGATCGAAAGTTGTTTACCGGAAGTTCCGAAAATGTAAAAATGGCCGACATTAAGATCAATGGGGTGGCGGATGCCAGCAGATCTTTAGAAGGTAGAGTCGCCGGTGTCAGCGTTGAGAATGTCTCCGGTACTTTTGGAACCGCTCCCAGGATCAGGATCAGAGGAAATACTTCCATCAATGGCAATAATCAACCATTGTTTGTAGTAGATGGGGTAATATTGGAGGACCTGGCCAACGTAAATACTGAGGATCTTATTTCAGGGAATGCCAATACCCTGATTAGCTCCTCGGTGGCAAATCTGAACCCTGATGATATTGAATCATTTCAGGTGCTGAAAGACGCCTCAGCTACGGCAATTTACGGGGCTCGGGCAGCCAACGGAGTAATTGTAATAACTACAAAACGGGGGAGAAGCGGTGCATTGCACGTTAATTACTCGGGAAGCTTTTCAACAAAATTAAGACCTACTTATAATGACTTTTTCCTGCTTAATTCAGCGGAAGAAATGTCGGTGTATCGTGAGTTAGTGGATAAAGGGCTACTAGAAATAAGTACTTCAGTAAGAGCCCAGAACTATGGGGCATTGGGTAAAATGTTTACCCAGATATCCAACCATGAGTTGCCATGGGGACCAGGTGGCAGCCTAAACCATGAATTCCTCAATCAATATGAAAATGCTAACACCGACTGGTTTGATGTACTTTTCAGAGACATGGGTTTGCAGCAGCAGCATTCATTAAGCTTTACAGCAGGTACAGAAAAATCCAATAGTTATTATTCAATCAGTTATTTATCCGATCAGGGTCAAACTATTGCAGATAATGTCCAGCGATTTACCGGGACTACTCGCAATAACTTCTTTATCTCCGACAAGTTTACTTTTGGCTTAAAATTAACAGCTAGTTATCGCAATCAGGATGCTCCGGGGACCAGAAATCGTGAATTTGACCCATTAACCGGCCGGTATAGCAGAGGATTTGATATTAACCCATTTAGCTATTCGTTAAATACTGCTCGCTCCATTCGCCCCATCGATGAGAATGGTGAGCGAGAGTACTTTCGTCGGAATTTTGCCCCGTTTAATATTTTGGACGAGTTGGACTATAACTACATGAATATTGAAGTAGTGGACATATCAGCACAGGCAGATTTTGAAGTACGACCAACGGATAACCTGGTAATAAAGGGAGTCCTTCAGGGAAGATATGCCAATACCATCAGGGATCACGTAGTACATGAGCGCTCTAATCAGGCGGAGGCATTCAGGGCTAACGACACACAATTCATACAAGATGCTAACAACCTGCTGTTCAGGGACCCCAAAAACCCAGGATTAAACCCAAAGGTGGTGTTGCCTACAGGAGGATTCAATTATATAGATCAGACCGACCTTATTAACTTCTTTAACAGGATAAGCATAGAGTGGTCCAAGACTATTAATGCCATTCATCAGGTGAATTTACTGGCAGGTGAAGAAATTAGGTTTACCGATCGTACTGCTACCAGTTCTACTGGTTTGGGTGTGGTATTCGAAAGTGGGGGGGTTGTGGTCACAGATCCAAGTATCATAGAATTTTTCAACCTTCAAAATATTGATTATTTCTCTATAGGAGGGGAGAGTGATCGGTTTTTCGGGTTGTTTTTTAACGGAGCATATGCTTATAAATCGCGTTATATAGCCAATTTTACGGTTCGCTATGATGGTTCAAATCAGTTGGGAGAGAGTAGTGATGCCCGATATCTTCCCACCTGGAACGTCAGCGGAGCCTGGAACGTGCACAATGAGGGGTTCTTTGACAATATAGGATTTTTCCAAGGTTTTGATTACCTGAAGATCCGGGGTACCTATGGAATTTCAGGGAATCTACCACCGGAGGCCAGTGCCCTTCTAAACTTGCAAGCTGATGTAACCGTACGCCCTACTGATATAGAACCATTTCTACAAATAGTTGATTTGACCAATACAGAGTTAACCTGGGAGAAATTAAATGAATTCAATGTAGGTGTGGATTTTGGCTTAAAAAACAGGGCGCTGGATGCAAGTTTCGATTTCTACATTCGTGATGCATTTGACCTGATTGGGGTGGTGGAGACCAGTGGCATTGGAGGACAGGGATTGAAAGTTGGGAATTTTGCAGATATGGAAACCATTGGATTTGAGGCCTCGTTGTCATCGCTGGTGGTGGATGATGGGAAGTTTAACTGGAACATAGACTTTAATGTTGGCTATAATAAAGATCAAATAACCAGGTTGGATTTCGGACCCAGGTTGGCAGATGCCATAAGTCCAACTGGAGCTGCCGTTTTGGGCGGCCCCAGAAGAGGAATCTTTTCCACAAAGTTTGCCGGCTTAAATCAGCAGGGTATTCCTGAGTATTTTGATGAAAATGGAGAGAAAACATTTTCACTAGACCTTCAGGAACGCAAAAATTTAACCACTACACTTGATTTTGAAGGACCGGCTGAACCAAGACTATTCGGGGGATTTAATAATATTTTCTCTTACGGTGATTTTACTCTTAGTGCGCTAATAACATATAAGTGGGACTATGTGATTCGACTCAATGATGCATTCTTTGCCACTTACTCTGATTTCGACGCATTACCAGGGGAACTGGCGGATCGCTGGGCTGTACCTGGGGATGAAGAACTAACTAATATACCAGTAATACTGGATCGAACAGTTGCCCAAAGCAATAGCGATTTGATTCAGGCTTACGATCTGTACAATAAAAGTGGTCTTAGGATAGCAAATGGAGATTATATACGACTTAAAGTGGTAAGACTAAGCTATTCAGTTCCTCCATCTTTTACAAAAAAGATTGGTTTGAGCAATGCTACACTTTCTTTGGAAGGCCAGAACCTGGCATTGCTTTACTCCGACGATGCTTTAAATGGGCAAGATCCTGAATTTTTCAGATCAGGTGGTGTTTCACTACCTCAGCCTCGTCAAATTACTTTTACACTAAATATAGGGTTATAGTAATGAAGATGATTTTCAAAAATTGGATAGTATGGAAGATCTGGGTATTATGCCTGATGTTAACAGCGTCCTGTGATGAATTTTTGGACGAGGTTCCTGATAACAGGGTAGCCCTGGACAATTTGGACAAGGCTCAGCAACTATTAACCAATGCTTACAGCATTTCCAGCTATGCATTTATTGACTGGATGTCGGATAATGTTGGATTTACTAATGGTGTGACCATCAGGACAAATCACCGGGAGGCCTACGAGTGGGAAGAATTTACCGATGGACCAACCGTTCAGGACACGCCAATATTCTTTTGGTTTGAAACATACGGTGCTATTGCCCATGCCAATGAAGTAATAGCAGTACTGGACGAACTACAGGCAAATACCGAGGAACTAATGGCTCAACAAAGGGCAACCGAGTCAGAAGCTTTATTGACCAGGGCATACGGCCACTTTATGCTGGTTAATTTATTTGCCGAGCACTATGATGCGTCCACTGCAAACTCCGAATTAGGAGTTCCTTACGTGGATGTACCTGAAACCATATTCATTAAACAATATCAAAGAAATACTATTCAAGAGGTATATGACAGGGTGGAGGCAGATATGTTACGTGGGATTGAACTGGTGGATGAGGGATTTTTCTTGAATTCTGGTAAGTATCATTTCAACCTCAATGCGGCACTTGCTTTTGCTTCCCGATTTTATCTGTTTAAAGGCGAGTTTGAAAAATGTATTGAGTACAGCAACCGGCTATTGGGCTCAAATCCTTCCAATCTGGTCAGAGACCTTACTTCAACTTTTTTTCAAACTGCCAGTTCCTCTATTACCGGGTATCCACAACTTTATTCCTCACCAGACTTACCTAGTAACCTGTTGCTAATGAGAAAGATCTCTCTGGTGCAGAGGAATGATTTTGCCCATGGACCGCTCTCAAGCTTTTATGGTGATCTTTTTGCATCACATCCATTCTTAGCTGCAACAGATGCCAGGGAGAATCCGGCATTCATAAAAGGGAACAACGCATTATTTCCTGTTCGCTATGAAAGTCTTTTTGAAAGAAGCAGCCTCAATTCCAATGTGGGTTTTCCTTATCATATAAATCTTGCCTTCAGGGGCGAAGAAGTATTGCTGAACCGTGCTGAATCTAATGTGGTCCTTAATAGAATCAGTGATGCCATCGATGACTTGCAGGTTTTGACAGACAATCGATATCTAGGCGGCTCGGTTGAACTTACCACGGAACTGATACGGGCATTTTTTGGGGAAACCAATAATCCCTTTGTAAGTGATCAGGAGTTGGTATTTGATTACACTATACTGGAACGAAGGAAAGAATTCATTGCACAGGGTCTGCGATGGTTCGATATCAAACGATTGGGACTACCTGTAGATCATGTGCTGGCTGATGGTAATTCTGTCATCGAATTGGAGGAAGACGATTTAAGAAAAGTATTACAAATTCCAACATCTGCAATTGATGTAGGAGGACTAAAACCAAACCCGAGATAAAGAGAATGAATCTAAAGACGGCATCTTATTGCAAAGGAATGGGCAACATTTTATTACTCACTTTGTTGGTATTTGTTTCTGCCTGCTATTCAGATGAATCACTGAACGTACCGGTTACTGATCCAGGAGTAGACTTGGAGACAGATCTTGATATTTACATTGAGGAAAGCTTTACCAAAGAGTTTGGCATGGCCATCCGTTACCGTTTCGTAGACCGATTTGTGGGCCCGTTTCAGAGAGTTGCTCCACCAGCTTTAGAGGCTGTGAGGCCTATGCTGGATTTTATCGAAGATTTCTGGATTGGCCCGTATCTGGAAGTAGAGAATGGCGAAGAATTTTTCCGGAGTCATGTGCCTGCAGAGATTGTCTTTTTAGGCGGGTTGATCTTCAATGAAGATGGTACCGTAACATTGGGAACTGCAGATGCAGGAGCTCAGATCACTTTTACCAATGTTAACGCGGTCGACATAAACGACAGTGATTGGGTAGCATTGCAATTACAAACAGTTTATCATGAATTTGCACACATAGTGCATCAAAGGTATAAGTTGCCTCGAGCATTTGAAACCATATCTCCGGAGGGCTATACCAGTCCCGGGTCATGGTTTAACTTAACGGATGAAGAAGCGCTAACCAGGGGTTTTGTTTCCCCTTATGCAACCAGCTCTCCAAACGAAGACTACGCCGAGACCGTCGCTTTTTATCTTTTCGACAAAGATTTTATAGAATTTTATATGTTGGATGAGCCTAATTGCGCGGACCCGGATTGTGCAGCCCGGAACGAAGGAAGGGAGCAGATAAGGCAGAAATTGAACTCAATCCTGGATCATTACGAGAAATTTACCGGTGTGGTATTGCCGGATGTTAGAGCCCGTGTTCAAAGTAGACTTTAGCAGTGGATGAATAGATATTTATCAACATGTATAATTTTGATTCTGGCCCTTTTCGGCTGTACCGGAGATGACAGCCCCAAACTGCCGTCATTTGAAGAGCGGGTTAGTACTGCAATAAACGGCCTTCGGGCGGACCTTATAGCCCCTGGTCAGGGTTGGCGACTTGAATATAAACCCACTCCGGAGTCAGGTGTATTTTTTATGTTACTTGAATTTACCGAAAAGGAGGTAAGAATACAGTCAGATGTAGTTGCTAATGATGGCTTCTTATTTGACCAAACTATCCCATATAGGTTGGATAATGCCCATGGCCTGGAATTGATCTTTGAAACCTATTGCGTTTTTTCATTTTTGTTTGAGCAGGACCGCGCGACATTTGGAGCAGAATTTGAGTTTATATACAAAGAGAAAAAAGGGGAGAACCTGATTTTTGAGAGTAAAACTGATATTACCAATCCTACGATTCTAGAATTTGAACCTGCCAACAGCGGTGATGAAAATTTATTCTCCAGGGAAATCGCGGCAAACCTCACTGCCTTCAGCACCGTCTCTCCACAGGCGCTTGTACCAGAACCTCCTAGGCAGCAGGTTGTTCTGGAGGATCGAAACATTTCTGTGTTCTGGTCTCTTGACAACCAAAAAAGAAACATTGTCTCTGAGTTTGCGGGTGAAGGTACCACCATAGCTGAAATAATAACTAATGGAGGCGTTTTATTAAATCACAGTTCGGGTTACGCACTGCTGGATGGATTTTTAGTACTTCAGGAGCCGTTGTTGTTTTCGCTTGCTGGACAAAATATTACCCTGGAAAGAATTGCTTTACAGGATTTTAGTATGACAGGTCCCAGTTTCTGTCCAACGGGACCAGATAATGGGCCCAAGTACCAGGGAACATCGCCTGGAATAGGCGATGTCACCATGCTGGGTACTTTACTCAGTACTAGTGGACAAGGCTTTCAATCCAATGTTTATACTGTGAATATCCAGTTTGTTATTGATGGTGATGGTAATTCTTTGTCACAGGTTGGGATTATTGCAGAGCACTTTCCTGATGCCACCGGCTTTGTATTTTTTTATGGAGTGGATCTGTTGGATCCGAATATCCCCATATATTCTGTCGGATTGATCCTGGATGACGGGGAGATCTATGTTCGAGAATTTGAACAAACAGTAACTGAAATTAATAGAGTAAAAATTATCCTGACCAACAACTACTTTCATTCAGGCACACCTAAACCCGGGGACCAACAAAATCTGAAGGAGGTAACAGACGAGATTTTTGCCGGCGGTATTACCTACGCATTTGATTTGCCAGTTACCGGACTTACAGTATTTCGTTTGTATAATCCCTGTAATAGGTACGAAGTGTTCTTGGTGCAGTAGGCTGGCGCTTGGTTGTACCGAGTGACGTACTAAAGCTTTTGGCTAACTCCATTTTAAATCCGTACAAAATCAAACTCCACATTCGCCGACTCTTTAGTGCCGTCACCATCAAAGTCAAATTCAGCGGATCCGTTGCCTCCCTGAATACTCAGATTGGGCTCATTATGGACAATTCCAAAAAATTCCCACTCACCGGGGTCATCATCAAAAAATATTACCAGCAGGTCTTCATCAAATGTCATTCGACCGGTACTGGTGTCAGGGGTTTTACCTGCTTCCTTTACCGTAATGGAAAACTGGCCGGTAGTTTGAATGGATAATGTCACCGAACCTCCTTTAGCCACCACGTCTGTTGCCATAAGTGGTCCCGTGGCATTGCTTACAAAAAATCCTCTGGTGGCGTTCCAGTTACCGGCAATTTCCGCGATAGAAGTATTGGTCCCTACCAAGGAGAATTCATCCTCATCACTGGAACTACAGGCAAAAATAAAGAAGGACCATAGTAAAGCGGATAACAATGAGTAGAAGTTAGAATTCATGATTTTAACGGAAAGGTTTATAACTAAGACAATTGAAAACCCAAAATAGTTTAATTGTCGGTATTAAGATGGATTGACTTATGTCCTATTTGATCCTGCACCTATTGCGTCTAATGCTAACACACTTAGGGGGTTCTTGGCAGCATTCTCATAACCAAAGTATACAGTACCGTAGAAAAAGATAACAGACTAGTACCAGGAAAAAGGGAATGACTTTTACTTTTCCGGATTACCGGGACTTACATTTATATGTAACAAACTTACTTTTTCACTATTACTCTCTGGTCCATCTTTGAAAAGAACCATTAATGACTAAAAATCCGCCAAGTATCACTTCTGAACCCTTGCCTACAATAAATATTCGGGATTCTACCAGGGTGCCGTCTGAAACTAAATCGTCCAAAACAAACCTGTTTGCCCCTTCTTTCTGAATATCATTCCACTTGGTAGCACCCAAGGGAAAGTTATTGCTATCTGGAGTTTCAATAATAATTCCTTCCGTTTGATTCGAACCCACTTCAACTTTCATTCCGTCAAGTGGAGGGTTATTGCTTTTTGTTCTTTCCCATACATCAGCTAGGGAATAGTCTTCGTCTTCAGGGTATTGAAAGTCTACTCTTTTCCACCTTTGAAAGGATCCTGCAACAGAGGCGTTAAAGTTGCCAATGATTAACTCATTACCATAGGCCAAGATAAATATCGATGATTCATCGTATGTTCCATCAGAAAATCTATCCTGAAATACATACTCATGTTCCGAAAGTTTTTCGATTTCCCTCCATTTTAATTCACCAACCGGGAAGGATGAACTTGGGCTAAATATTATTTCCCCCTCTGTTTCATCGGCAACTACCGTTACCTGCATTCCATCAAGAGCAGGATTATTGCTTTCAGCTCTTTCCCAGGTTCCGATAATGTCAAACTCGTCCGGAATTGGCCTGGCAGCAACTACTATATATCCTGACTTTGTTTCTGTGTCATTTGAATTTGTGCTGTTTACCGTCAAAGAAACGTTATAAGTGCCAGCAGCCAGATAGTGAACTGTTGGGTTTTGATCGGTTGAAGTTGAGGGATTGCCTC
>CAZAWQ010000111.1:0-6231 GCA_964488585.1 uncultured Roseivirgaceae bacterium | reverse complement strand
GGGGGACCTGATAGTACAATATCCTAAATTGATTTGTGCGATCTCCAGATTTGCTTTAGCCGCCTGTAATGAAGCTTCCGCGGCATCCCTTGAGGCCTGAACCCGGTCCAGGTCACTCTTACTTACCGCGTTGATCTCTGCAAGCGGCTTATACCTTACCAATTCATTTTCAGCATTTGTCAAATAGGTATACGCCTCTGCCACATTGCTTTGTTTAGAGGCCACTTCGGCCTCGAATGGTTGTGAATCGATGGTGTACAATAGTTGGCCCTTCTTTACCGGCCAGCCCTCGTCGAAATGTATTCCATATAAATACCCTTCCACTCTGGCACGAATGGGGATATCCAGTAATCCATATATTTGCCCAACAAAATTCCTATGCAGCGGTACATCCTTTTGAATTACTTTCATAACCTGTATCTCAGGCGGGGGAGCTTGCTTTTGTGCGGTTTGTTCACTACAAGCTGACAGGACCACTAGAATACCCAGGGTCATGACATATAGGGCATGATAATTAGTTAATCTCATGGTTTGATTGCTAGCTTATCTTATTTGTGTCTAGCCTAAGCTACATTCTTGGACTTTGGCCAACGCAAATATCTCTAAAAAGTGACTGCCCAATTTAGCAAAATTATGAACAAGTTAAACTAATCATAGGAATTTTACTTCTTACTCATTGTATGGATTTGACCTGAAATTTACTTTGTCCTATTATTCAAAATCCCTGTCTTCCTAATTGTTCAGGGCTACTTGTTCCTTCGTCCGTAAAAAAGCAATCAAATCAATCACTTCCTGGTCTGACATGGTCTGTAACAGTCCCTCAGGCATCATTGATTTAGGTGCGGTTTCCCTTGATTGGATATTAGATGTATTGATTATCACCTGATCCTGACCTACTACCTTTAATGTTACCTGTCTTTGATTTTCCGAAGACACATTTCCTACCCAGGTCCGTCCGTCCCTGGTGGTGATAATCACCATCTTATAGTCATCCTGAATATCTCCATTGGGATCCAGGATATTGCTCAGAATATAGTCCAGATTTTGCCGGTTGGAGCCTGTGAGATCTGGTCCCAGATTACCACCTTTGCCATACATTTGGTGACAGGCTCCACACGATTTCTGAAACAGTGCCTCGCCGTTATTTAGATCAGCAGACGCTATTGATTCTGGAGTTATCAGGGAGGTATACCTGGCGTACTCAGCGCCTCTGTCTATGGACAATTCGTCTATTGGTCCCCATACTTCCACGAAACCGTTGCCCACCACCCGGCGAAGTTGACGGGCAACATAAGCAGGAATATCACTTTTTGGAATTGTCCCCTCTTTAAGTCTATCAGTAAGCAGGGTACCATAACTGTTTCTTGAGGCCATAGTTTGTACTACCTCGAGCTTCTCCTGGGAATTAAACCCAGGGTATCTATCGAGCAATAACTCCTCACCTAAATCCCAGTCATCGTAAGCGGCTAGGGCCCTTATTGCTTCTACTCTTACCTCAGGTCTTTCCCAGAGTTCAGGAAGTACTGGTAGTAATTCAGGCCATTGTTTTTCGGCTAACCCTTTTATCGCCTGATTCTGCTCCTCTACTGGAGTATTTGCATTTTGCAAAGAAGCCAGGTATAAAGACGCTGCTTCACTGTCACCAAATTGCTGTGCTATGGCCAGGGCGATCGATGCAGTTTCCTTATTTTCAGAAAGGTTTTTGTAGGCTGCTTCCCAATTATCAGGTACTGGCAGATCAGACCGTCCCTCCAGGCCTGCTAATAATCCCTCCAGCATTACCAGTTGATTGGTAGAGCGCTTTTGGACGTACGCTACTACTTTCACAACACCATCCGCATCTACCACCCTGCGCACTATAAACTCAGCTACTAGTGGAATTTTACTATCTTTTGCTAGTTCTAGTGCCCGCTCCGAATCTTTGGCAACCAATGGCTCTAAACCAAACCATATCATTTTAGGAATATTGTGATCTTCGGCATCATTCTGACGTGTCAGCAGGCTGCGTACAATATCCCATCTATCAGCCTCCTTAATTCTTTGAAGCGCGGCTGACAAATAAAGTCTTACTACTGGTGAAGAGTCATTTCTTGCCATATCCGACATTCGATTTACTACTGCGCTTGACGGGTTTTTCTTCTCACAAAGAAACTGGATAGCCCAGGCACGAATATATTCATCCTCGTTATCCAGTTGCTTCATTAATCTGTCTTCAGTAAAATGGTTTGTAGTATGCAACGCCCACATTGCCCGTAATCTGTAGTCTGCATTTTCATCTTTGGTAAAGATGTCCAACAACAACTGGGTAGCCTGCTCGTCAATAGCACCTTGGACTGCCCGTGCTTGTAAAATCAACCTGGCACGCCGTGCATGCCAGTCACTCATACTGGTTTGCAAGTTGACTAACTCCAGCTCAGACAGATCTTGTAAATCACCATAACGTCCTTCCCACTGGTCTGCTAAACTATTCTTAGGGCTAATTCTAAAGATCCGGCCAGTTTCCTTTTGCAATACGCTATTGCCACAGATATCAGCGTCGTGCCAGTCAAGCACATATAGATCTCCAGCTGGTCCGATCTCCATGCTGAATCCAATCCATTGGGCATTGTTGGCTGTTACAAAATCATCTGCGTGCTGCGCCACAAACCCTGATCCCTTTGGCACCAGGATGTCCGATAAAACGGCATGCTCGTGAATATTTGCCATGAATAGCCGCCCTCGCTGTTCTGCGGGAAAGGCGTCAGACTGATAAATCCTGGCACCTCCATGGGCGGACCGATGACTGTGATCAACAATAGTTCTAATATCCTGATAAACATAAGAGTTGAAATGCTGACCACCCTGACGGTGATAAATCCCGCCGGGAATCACATGGAACATATGAGGAATCACACAAGCTGTAATAAAAAGCTGACCTTTGGCATCATGGTCAATCCCCCATGGATTGCTAAACCCATGAGCAACTACCTCAAACTCTTTTCTTACAGGGTGAAATCGCCAAACCCCTCCGTTAATATCCACTCCTTCTCCTTCTAATACATTGGGAAATGGGTCTTTATGGCCATACAACTTACCTTTACCGTCCGGTCTTCTAATTTTCGATGGAGTTGCAAACCCCTCAAGGCCGTAAAGCCATCCATCAGGGCCCCAATGCAGGCTGTTAATGGTTTCATGCCGGTCACGGATGCCCCATCCAGTTAACAACACTTCAATATCTTCTGTATCAGCCAGATCGTCACCATTCTTGTCAGGGACAAATAACAAATTAGGAGGCGCTCCCAGATATAATCCATTAAAGCCTACGGCAATTGCAGAAGGAAAAGGAACACCTTCCAAGAACACCTTCCTCGTGTCCGCTATACCATCCCGGTCGGTATCTTCGAGGATAAGGATCCTGCTGTTGCCATCGTCGGAAAATCCATGACCCCTGCTTTCATAATCTCGATTTTCAGCCACCCACAATCTGCCCTTGTCATCCCAGCAAAAAGCCATGGGCTGGGTAATCATGGGCTCAGCAGCCCAGGCATTGACCTTAAATCCGTCTTTCATAGTCATGGCCTCCACTGCCTCCTGAGGAGAGAGAAATTTTGCATCTCTTCCTTCCTGTTGGGCTATTTCCCAAAGAGGAGCGGTAGTATATATGGAAGAACTACCTATATACGCATCCCATATATTTCTCATTTCTACATCATTCAGCTCACCGGTATAAGCAACCACCTGATGTTTGATGATCTCGGTAAAACCCTTCTTAATTTCCCAATCACCGGCAATTGCGTGGGTAGGCCCTATTCCCAGCTGACCATCTACTCTCCATGGTGTGGGAAATCCAGCGTTTTGCGGGTGGTCGAAGATTGTAATATGTCCCCAGTCATCCCGTCCTTCAATTTCCATACCTGCATCCACCCACATGGCTTTCTGACCTTCTGCCTTTTCATTTCTCTGGCGAGCAGCGTTTACAACTTCACCATTAATACCTTCTCGCCAAGGCATTCTTAAAAACATTCCTCCATAAGAAAATTCATTGACAGTGATATCCTGAAGCGCCTTCCCATTCCATTCCAATGAAATTAAAAGCTTATTGTCCTTTTCCTTAAGTGTCCATTTTTGAGTTTCCAACATTATAGGAACTCCGGTTTCATTAAGCATTTCATAAACCGTTTGCCACTTTACCTCTTCACCTTCAGCCACCACGACTTCCGCAGATATACGCTTCCAATGACTTTCTCCATTGTTATGAAAGAAATCCCTGCCAATTTGCTGTTTAATACCTGCAGGCTTGTTACTATTATAAAACCATTTATTGACTGTATCCATAGGAGCACCGCTACCATTAACCCTGGTAAAACCCCAATACAATCCTGTTTGATGTTTATGATGCCCTGGGCTATATTCAGTAAGTGATCCATTTCCGTCGGGGGCCATAATAGGGTGCAGATACGGTCTCATAGTTTCTTTAGCATTCTGAACCAGGATAGGTGCACTACCACCGGTTCTTAAAACCGATAAGGTTCCAGCCGAATCATCGGCTACAATATGAAACCCGGAAAGAGCTTCACTACCTGAACCTGCATCTCCGCAACCGGTAATAACAATAGTAAGTGCGAACACGGGCAACAGCACTATAATTAAAGCAAAGTACCTTTCTAAAAATGACAAAATAATTAGTTGTTTAAAGTGGAAATGAATATTAAAGAGGGTAACAGAACGATCAAATTCAAAATTTAAAACCCAAAACTTTCAAAGTTTGATCTCACAATTCTGAGCGGCCGACTTATAAATAGCTTCAACTACGGTTATGTCACGCAGGCCTTCCTCTCCAGGCACTATTAAAGGTGTTCCATTTATAATAGCCTCTGCATCTTCATCCATTTGCTTTGGTTGCTGCCGCGGTAAAGAAAAGTTGATCTCGGTCCCGTCGGACATACTGCCCTTGTTGTCGCCATAGCTGGAATGTGGTTCCATCTTTAACCAACCTTTCTCATAATTAACTTGTAAGTAATTCATGCCCATGCCAAAACTGGTATGACAAGCAGCTCTTGCACCGCTGGGAAATTCCAATTGAAACATCATGGTTTCCTCAACCTCATGGTATATCTCAGGTCTGGTAGTAGAAGCCTGCGCGGTAACCGCTATAGGTTCCTCCCCAGTGGCTAGTCTGGCCCCCTGCAAAGCGTAGACACCCATATCACCCATGGCTCCGCCGCCCATGGCTTTCTTCTGTTTCCAATGGTCAATTCTGCCATCAAAATAACCTGCTGCTGAGGTGATCATTTTCACTTTACCAAATGGCAATTCCTTGCCTACTTTCATATAGGCTTGGATATTGGGATCGTGCTGACATCGATACCCTATAGCCAGCGTAACCTTATTATCCTTACAGGCTTTTATCATGGCCTTGCAGTCTTTTACTGACGGGGCCATGGGCTTTTCACACCACATGTGTTTTCCTGTCTGGGCCCCTCTGATAGTATATTCGGCGTGCATGGAAGGTGGAAGCACTACATATATGATATCGATATCCGGGTTATCCGCTATTTGATCATAATTATCGTAATTATAGATGTTTTTATCCAGGATCCCGTAGTCCTGCTGCCATTTGGGTATTTTCTCCGGACTACCGGTAACGATGCCCTTGAGCTCACACTTTGCTGTTTCCTGAAGTGCAGGACCCAAAAGGCTGGTACTGTAATACCCTAACCCTACCAGTGCCACTCCTAATTTTTCCTTTTTTGACCTGGTTGCCCCAATAAGAACATTGGAGGAAAAAACGGCAGATGAAGCAATTACTCCAGCCTGTTTAATGAAAATTCTTCTCTTAGTTTTCATGAGGAATCCTGTCTTTAGTAATAACCATCAATATATCATAGATTCCAGCAATTTCATAACTGTGGTAAAATTGATAGCCCCAATTAGAACTTTACTATATCTGGCTTGCTGGTGCGGAAATTATCAAAAATTGTTGGATCGCTAAAAGAAAAGTTTACGTCAAAATCAGATGATTGGATTAAATATCCAAAACGCAGTTGAATGGTTCTGAATAATAGGCTTTCGTTACGCAGCCTGAATCCAATACCGATGGTAGATTGAAAATTTTCACTTTTCATCAATGACCCGCCGAAACTGATCCAACCAAAATCATAGTATGCATAAGTTGCCTATCAATACCTTGAAGAGGAGAGTCCTAGCTCCGGTTACGAACTTAATTTTATAGACTTCAATTTGAGGGGGACC
>CAZAWQ010000110.1:0-4579 GCA_964488585.1 uncultured Roseivirgaceae bacterium | reverse complement strand
GTCAACCTCATGAGGAGAACGAATATGAGCCATACTTTTTCTATCCTCCATACCTTTCAATTGCTCCGCCCCGAATTTCTTTTTGTCACGGGTGAACATGATGCGCCATACCTTACCTTTATTGGTGTCGCTCAGGTATAATGACCCATCCGGACCCATGGCAATTCCCATAGGTCGGAAAATAGCGTCTTTTACACTTGCGATAGGATCCACTTGGGCAAACCCATCAGCAAAAACCTCCCACCGGCCTGTGGAAGCGCCATCTTTGAAAGGAACAAAGCCAATAAAGTATCCTGATTGTGGATAGGGCGCCCGGTTGGTTGATCCGTGAAATGCTATGAATGCCCCGTATTTATACCGTTCAGGAAACTGGTCTCCGGTGTAAAAAAAGAGGCCGTTTGGTGCCCAATGACCGGGGAAACCGATCAATGGAAGGTCATATTCACTGCAGCGGCCCACAGTTGTTCCATCACCTCCATATTCCGGTGCCAGTACTTTCTTCCCAGTGATCTGGTTATAATAGCAGTAAGGCCATCCGAAGTCTGATCCTTCGGTGACTTTTACGAATTCTTCGGAGGGCAATAACGCACTTTGCCAGGAGTTGAACAGTTGAGGAAAAAGTCTAAAAAGGTCATCTCTTCCGTGTATAACCACATAAAGCTCCTTATCAACCGGGTTCCAATCCATGGCCACTATGCTTCTTATTCCAGTAGCATACATTTCACCGTCTTTCTGGGTTTGGTTGAGCTTTTCTGCATCAAACTTCCAAATCCCACCATGGTCCACAAGTTGGGGGCACGGATCCATTCCTGGCACACCCGGGGTGCGCTTAGGATCCTGGCAAGCATTACTGGGTGCACCAAAAGGCACAAAAATATTTCCCTGGTTATCGAAGGAAAACGGCTTGGCAATATGCTCATGGCGGCCATGTTCATGATCATCCTGGACCACTACCTCAATTTCTCCCTGCGGGACCAAATTGCCAGGCGATAACTTCATGCGATAAACAGCCAGTTCAGTACTGAAATACAGATACCCATTATAAATTTCAACACCAGCCTTTAGCCCACCTCTGTTTTCAGGCTCAACTTTAGCAAAATGCTCAATCACGTCCGCTTTACCATCACCATCGGTGTCACCCAAACCCACCAAATTCCCGTGGGATGATCTTCGGGTTTTTACATATAGATCACCCTGGTTCGAAACTGTAATTTCACGGGCCGTGCCTTCTATGCTGTCCACTACCACCAATGCCTGGAAATCATCTGGAAGGATTAGACCCCCTTTATCGAGATCACCTAAAGGTAAATCTCGGTTTCCACAACTGTATATTAACAGGAGCGCCAACCATAATTGATATTTCAGTACTGGATACAATTTAGAGAGGAAGATGGTTTATTGACCGGTTAGTGTTCAATTTCCGGTCAAAGTACAAAGTAATTTTTTAAAAGACGATTATTCGTTTATGGGTGATTAGCTCACTGGAATAAAATCTCAATATGTAAATACCTGGGGCAATTCCGGGAATATTGATTGTTTCATTAAATGATTTCAATGGGATCTGTAGTAATACTTTACCATCTGATTGTATCATTTCCATTGCTGGCAAAACAGAGGTTCCGGTAATATTTACCTTAAAGAACCTATCCGTGCTGGGATTTGGGAAGACAGTTATCCGGGCCTGCTCCTGCGCCAGTACCACTCTCTTAATCTCAGAGTAGGAGATTCTATTTCCAGCCTCGATTATTCTTAAGCGATAAAATGCCTGCGTCTGACCGAAATTAGTGACATTTCTATCGGAAAAATTATAGGTAATAATCTCATCAAATTCGCCTTCCACAGGAATAAAATCCAATGTTTGGAATTCATGAGCGTCCCAGGACCGTTGTATTTCAAAACCGTCATCATCCAGATCGTCATAGCTGGCCTGCCAGGTTAGATCAGTGGCTTTAGTTTCCTTATTGTAGGAAGCATTGAACTCCAGCAAGCTAATTGCAAGCACCGGGCTACAATCCTCAACTCCTACTGAATAAAAAGAAGATGGATCGTTTTGATTATTGAACTCCGTTAGCAGCCAGTCGACGGAACGGGCGATATCAGAAATGCGTGCTTCTTGCAACTGCCCGTCAAAGCCGCGGTTTAAGGTGGCCGTGTTGCCAATGGTGGGCTCATTTACCAATGGGGCTGTATACATGGTGGCCCCATTTAATGTAGTATTTCCCTGTTGGACACCGTTTACGTATACTCTAAGCTGATTATCTGAAGCATCCCAGGTAACGGCCGCGTGATACCAGGTACCAGTACCATAGGCAAACGGGTCAAATCCACCGTTGTTAGTAGTGTTGGTTCTCATCCTGGTACCGATGTTTGTAGTAGTTTTCCTAAGCAACCAGGTTTGATCTGAACTGCCGGTACCCCAACTTTTGCCAAAAATTCGATCGTCTCCGGTATCATCCGCATTGATCCATGCCTGAACAGTTACTGCTGTCCAGGTTGCATCACTAACAGCATCCAATCTGATGTGATTTTGTGGGGTGGTACTGTCATCAAAATCCTGGGCAAAACCAAATTTACCGGTAGTTCTACTGGGCGTACCAGCCGCAGAGCCCGCTCCCGCCAGCCCTCCACCAGTTCCGTGATGCGTATTGGCGGTGGCATCCAGGAACTCACCATCATTGCCGCTTCCGGATTCCTGAAGATGCAAAACTGCCTCGTAATTCGCGTCCCAGGTGGCAGTTGTGGATGGATCCATTGTTACCGAACTGTTACCATAGTACATCCAAATATCGGTATCGACCGTGGGACTAATAGCGGTGACGCTGACGAAAGCTAAATAAGTTCCATTTGTTTGGTCGTAACTCAAGATCTCGTGATTCAATTGAGTAGAGCCATCACTCTCGGTGAACGCAATGTCGTAGCCGTTTATGTTGGTAACATCTCCACCGTTAGCCAAGGTCGCCAAATCAGCGTCAGTAAAACTCACCAACATTGGGAAATCGCTAAGGTCGGTACTACCGCTAACCTGGGTGGCATCAATAGTTATTTCTTTCCTGCAACTATACCCTGCCAAAAAAGGTGCAGTCACCGTGACTGTCACCGTAGCCATACCACATATACCCGAGGTGTTGGTGATAATGTAAGTAAAGGTTTCAGTTCCAAAGAAACCCGGATCCGGAGTATAGTCAATGTTGTTGCCATTTACTACCGCTGTTCCGTTTACTGGCGGAGTATCTATAGCCAATGTCAAGCCTTCTCCCATGGGGTCCGAATCATTACTGAGTACCGGGACGCTCACTAAGGTATTTTCAGTAGTGGCAGCATTGTCATCCACGGCATTGGGGTCCCTGTCAGCATCACTGGCGTCAGTGTCCAATACCGTTAATGATTGGTTGGTCAATGCCGAGGGAGTCACATACTTAACCACCGTAGTCCGACTGCCGCCGTTTGGTTTGACAAATCCCACTTCAACTCGATAAAGTCTGTTTGGGCCTTGAGGCAGCCCGGCATGCAATCGGGAATCATTTTGAGATCCATGACCCACTCCACCGCTTACTTCCTGAATGCCGGAAAAAATCTCACAACCGTTGCTGACTATCATGGTTGCACCAATTGCCGGTACAGTAGTACCTCCACCTAGATCCACCTTGGGCACTACCTTTAAAAAGTTACTCGGAGTTCCAACAAGATTATTTTGCCATAATTGATTGGCTCCACTGTTAATATTCAGATAAAAATCCATATCTCCATCGTTGTCATAATCAGCAAAAGCCAGGCCTTCCCCGTCAGCATTAACATTTATTGGATTTATCGAGGTATTAGAAACACCGCTATTATCGTGTATGAAGGAGAAATCTCCAGCCCCGGAAGTATTATTTAACAACAAATAAGATGTTCCGGATGCAGCGGCCAGGAAGATGTCTATCTTACCATCATTATTTATATCTGCAACTGCAACCCCCTCAATATTTTGATTTACTGGCAAAGCAGTGAGGGTTCCGTCATCTCCTGAAGAGACTGTTACTGTAGGTAGCGAAAAGATTAAACTGTTTATTCCGTCTTGTTCGACAATGGTCACGGTATTAGCAACTATAGAACTGCCATTATTAGTCCAGATATAGTCAAAATCACCGTCATTATCAAAATCCCCTACGGCAACTCCACCTTTGGCCGAATTAACAGTTTCCAGATTTGTAGTATTATTTTCAGAAAAAGTACCGTCTCCGTTATTAATAAATATATCTATTTGGTTGGTAGTATTTGTTGTTCCCTGTCGCCGGGCCACAATGTCCACGTGGCCATTGTTGTCCAGATCCGCAGTAACTGAGTAATCTCTGGACGTGCCAGTAGTGGGAAACCCCCGGGAATTTCCATCAGGAGTATAGTGAGTAAAAGTGCCGGTTCCATCATTCTGCAGGATATCCATGCCATATCCGTGGTTTTCCATAAACACATCCAGATCGCCGTCTCCATCAAAATCCATCCATGCCAGTCCTTCGTTGTTCATTACTGCAGGGCTAAAAAATGCTGGCTGGATTAATTGACTAAGAGTAAATGTTGGGTTTGCCGGTGGACCGTTATT
>CAZAWQ010000109.1:0-1554 GCA_964488585.1 uncultured Roseivirgaceae bacterium | reverse complement strand
ATCCCTTGCAGATGGTTGATTTCATGCAATACCTGGGTTCTTTTCCCTTCCCCATGGGTCGAGAGAATGTAGCAGCTGCTAAAGGAATATGGACCACCGGAACATTTGTTTCCGGTGTTGCACCTTATACCTATACTGGTAATGGTACAGATCTTGGCGTGGATTTTTGGGAAGGCTTTACGCCTGATTGTGCTATTACCGCTTTGACCGCAGGCACTCAAACCGCTTGCGACCCGGCCAACAATACCTACACCCAGCAAGTCACAGTCACTTACGAAAATGACCCTGGCGCTGGTACCTTAGATATTAACGGGCAGTCTTTTGCTATCACCAGCAGCCCTCAAACGGTAACCCTGGTAGGTTTAGTAGCCGATGGCGCTGCGGTAGATGCTACCGCCAGCTTTAGTGCAGATGGGGGTTGCAGTTTGACGGAGGTTAGTTTATTTACGGCTCCCGCGGATTGTACACCGGTTGGTAATACGGCACCCACAGCACTTGCAGATGAGGCTACTACCATCCAAAACACTGCGGTAACCATTGATGTATTGGCAAATGATACCGATAGCGATGGTTCTCTGGATGCTGCTTCAGTGCAAACTGTGGAGCTTCCTCAGAATGGTGAGGTGATTATAAATACCGATGGGACCATAACCTACACACCCGACACTGATTTCGTAGGTACTGACTCTTTTAGCTATACCGTCGATGATGATGAGAGTGCTACTTCCAATACTGCAACCGTGGATCTTACTGTGGAAGCGGTTACCAGTACAGATTGCATGGCTCCTAAGAATCTAACAGTGAACCTGTTAAAATCGACAGGTGCAATATTATCATGGGAAGCAGTTCCGGAAGTCATCTCGTATATTGTCCGGATACAGGCCGCTGATGGACGCACTATAATAAAGAGGACACAATACCCTAGGATCGAGGTCAGCAACCTTAATCCTGGTACAACTTATGGCTGGGCCGTACGCAGTGTTTGTTCAGATATCGAGCAATCCGAGTTTTATTTACCTGAGCGTTTCACCACTCCGAAGCAAGACGGGAATGTAAAAATTGAAATTCACGGTAAACATATACTGATCCTAATCAACCGAGAACAAGTGAAAAGGATTAAGTTCGGTTTATTTGACATTAATGGTAAAAAATTGAAAGAAATGGAAGCTCTCAGAAATATGCAGGAGGAGTATACAATTGCTATTCCCAGAAACTTTTTCAATCAAATGTTAATCATACAAGTTAAAACCAACGAGAACAGATACCAACAAAAGATCCGAATAATAGGTAAGGATTAGTCCGTACTTAGTTCTAGGCAGGTTTTTGCCAGAACTTATCTAATCTTAATTTAAGAATCAGGAAAATTTGTTCTGTTTTATTTAAAAGAAAAAAAGGCCATCGATGATGGCCTTTTATGGCCCATTTAAAACTATCCAATATCATTGATCCTTGTAGCTTATCTGGATAATGAAAATTTATAATGAGGGGAACTGAACTGGCGTAAACATTGCTCCTGTTTTGGAATTTCTCTTGAAAAATACATTGTAGCAGCTT
>CAZAWQ010000108.1:0-34460 GCA_964488585.1 uncultured Roseivirgaceae bacterium | reverse complement strand
GCAGGCCCTTCTGTAAAAGAATATCCCGAGGCTACCTGTTTTAATTGGGCACCATTTGCAATTACCGGACTTTGGGCTTGGCTCAGGTATGACAAGAACATAAGAATACCAGAGGTCAGAATACTTCGATAACAGAATTTTAGCATATTCATAATATGTCAACCTTATTCAGATATGATAAATTTCAATTCACATTTCTAATCGTAAATTTATTAACGCGCCGTCCACCCACCATCTACCGTTACCATTGACCCTATCATATAATTCGCTGCATCACTGGCCAGTAAAATTGCAGCTCCTTGAATTTCCCCTAGTTCCCCCCATCGTTCCAGAGCGGTTGCTCCCACAATGAACTTTTTGGCTTCTTCCGAATCCGCAATCGATCTGTTTATTTCTGTAAGGAATGGACCAGGGCAAATTGCATTTACGTTGATATTAAATGGGGCCAGTTCAAGTCCAAGTGCTCTGGTCATTTGTACAATAGCTCCCTTACTAGAAGTGTAGGGGGTTCTATTGGATAAACCTACCATGCCCAGCGTGCTGGCCAGGTTAATGATTTTACCGCTTCCCGCAGTTTTCATAAATGGAATTATTGCTCTACTGGCTAACCAGGTGCCGTCCACATTTACTTCCATTACTTTCTTAAAATCCTCATAACTCAATTCATCAATAGCTCCGCGGATGTTGATACCGGCACTGTTAATCAATATATCAATACGACCGTACTTCTCCTTCACCGTTTCTGCCAGTTTTTCCATCTGCTGCTGACTGGTAACGTCGGCACCAATAGCGGAAGCTTCAACTTCATATTCGGCGGTAATGGATGCTGCAGCGGCTTCTCCTTCATCCTGGTTTCTGCTGACCAAAACCAAATTGGCTCCTGCGGAGGCCAGTGCTGCTCCCATAGCCAGACCGAGTCCTTTAGATCCACCGGTTATGATGGCCAAACGGCCAGTTAAGTCAAATTGTTTAACTCCGGGAAGTTGTACGCTCATATGATTCAGTTTTTAGTTTAAAGTTTAAGTTCAGTATTGGCATATTTAAAAGAATCAATAATGTTTTTTTCCTCAAATGCCAGTTTTTCTTCCGCCGACATACCTTCAACCGATGGTAATACTGATTGATGGTCGCGTACCCATTTAAGGGCCCCAACCATTTCTGAAGCAGGAAGCTCTTTAAATGTTGCCCAATATTCCTCCTTATAACAGGGAATTTCTAGTGGGTTCCGGGTAATCATCTCCAGATTAAATTTGATGCCCGGGTTGTGTTGTTGACAAACATCAATGATCTTTCCCAGATCAAGTGCTCCGGACCCTAAGGGGACTTCCGATAGCAGAAAACCGTCTTCATAGTCTCTAACCCCCATGTCTTTTATATGAGTAGTAAATGAATATGGCGCCAGTGACTCCACCACGTACATTGGATCCTCAAGAAATGAAATATTATTGCCGGTATCCAGGTTAATCCCGATCCACTCACTATCAAGGTATTTAATTAATGCCAGAAGATCAGGTACCCTCCAGTCCTTGTGATTTTCAATCGCCAGCTTCAATTTATATTTCGCCAAAATAGGTGCTGCCCGCTCTATTGATTTAATAGATGATGCTTTGAACTCTTCAAAGGCCTGCCCTGTTTCAAAATTCTCATAGCGGCGACCACTTAAACAAGCGGTGCGCAATATCGAGGCCCCTGCTTCCAGTGAATGTCTGGCTTCTGTTTCAAAGCGTTCGACATCGGTATGGTCCTGCGGTAATCGGATAGATCCCTCCAGATATAATTCCTTTTTCTCTCTAAAATCACGCACTTTTCCGGTGAAGTCTTCGGACCAGTTCCTGGCGCCAACTTGAACCCCTCCTGCACCGATGGATTCGCAGTGTACCAGCATTTGCAAAGCATTCTCAAACCCCGGAATCTTCTTGCTCGATTCACCGGAGCTCCAGCGATTGGCATAACTGGCTGCGGCCACGCCCATTGCAGACCTTTTGTGCTGTTCTACAACCGGTAAAGCCATCTCCGGGATCAACGCCATTCCCGCTGCCAGGGTGGTACTTTGTTGAACAAAGGAGCGGCGGGATATTTTATCAGGTTTCGGAGTCTTATTCATTTCAGGAGTAAACAAGATACAATTTAAAAAATTGAACATCGAACACCCAATAAGTAATAAGTAATGTCCAAATTTTTGCCCATTGACAAACTTGGACATTCCTTATTCGGCGTTCGGCGTTCGATATTCCCTTGGATATTCCATCAAAAGCTCCTTCACCCTCCACGGAGTTACCTTCCCCTGCGAACTTACCCGTATACCTCCCACTGTTCCGGCGTCTATAGGACTGGCGTCATGACCCCATTCCTTTCGTATATAGGACATAACCGCGGCTAGGTCCTCGGCAGAAGTGCTGGCAAATGAGGGCATAACCGGAAGAATATCCGGGGCATCATATTTCTTGCCATTTACTTCAATTGGTCCTTCCATGCCGTGAAGTAATATTAGGGCAAGGCGTTTGGGGTCTCCCAACACCCATTCAGATCTTACCAGGGGCGGTGCGAATCTGCTCATACCAGCACCATTATTTCCATGACAATTTGAGCAAATAGTAAGATATAAACTGCGCCCACGTGCAAAAATTTTAGGATCCAGTGAGTCAGTAGGGCCTGTAGCTTTAGTCTTTACCTCTTTGCCGGGCCAGGTAAAAAGAGCGGAAATCCGGGAGAGTTGGTAACCAAGTTGATCTTCAGAAATATCCTTAGAAAAAATGTCAGGTGCCGCTGCCAGCGGTATTCTATTTGAATCCAAGGGTGAGTTGTGTATGGATAAACCGGCAATGATTGCTCGATGCTTCCATCCAAGGCTATGGTTATCCACTAATTCCAAAAGTTTAGCCAGTTCTTTTGAATCCCTCTTTTTTACAATTGATGCGGCCAGCATCTCAAGCATTATTTCCTTATTGCTGGAGTAGCGCTGCCAGTCTGATCGATCAATAATTAATCTAAGGAATTGATATTCCTCATCTGGAATACTGCTCATTACCGCATCCCGAAATACTTGTGAGTTTAGGTAGTTTGTAAGTATCCGGGAAAGCAGAACTTGTTTTTCCGGAGCATTCATAACCCCTGCTGTAAGCACTATTTGCAGCCCCAGAACTTCGTTGAGCTTGATATTAGCTAATGCCTGCTCCAGTTGGATGAGCACGTCCGGGTTCTTTTCTGCTATTTTTTCCAGTATCCGCAGTGAAGCCACCTGTACATTTACATTTTTATCCTGTAATGCTGTCAGCAGAATCCCTGGTTTTTCAATTTCCATTCCCTCAAGGGTCCATAAACCATGAAGCCTGGCCAGGTAGTGGGGGCTTTTAATGATGAGCTGTTGCAGTTTTTGAATTGCTTCCTTGTCTCGCTTTTCTACCAACAGACGTTGGGCCATATCACGATACCATCCATTTTTATGACCTAGATATTCAATCAGATTTGCCGTGGAAGCGTTACTGAGCTTTATTGGATCGGGTGGTGTTCCGTTTTCCGGTAGCATGCGCCAAATGCGTCCCAGGTTTATATGCTTGTCAAGTTTCCTCTGTATTATGGTCTCCCTAAGATATGGCGACATGTACAGGCCGTGTTGACTGATTCCCCGGTACATGTCAGCCACATATAAGGCCCCGTCCGGCCCGGAGGTTAACCACACTGGTCTAAATCTTTCATCGGTGGATGCCAGGAACTCCTTTTCGTGGTAAGCGTTTTTGGCAATTGGGTAAAGTTCGTTTTCGCTTACCAGATTTCGTTTTATCAGGTTCCCGGTTGGTTCACAAACAAACACATCTCCCACAATTTCAGAATTGAACAAATCCCCTCGATATACAAAAGGGGCACAAGCCGAAGTAAATTCGACTAAGCTTCCATTTTCATTAAGGGCGCCTTTAATATACCCCCGATTGATCGCAGGATTGGTACGGATAGGGAAAATGCCTCGATCCTGAGAAACTGAATGGTCAATACCGCTGGTGGGTTGATGGTTTGGGTTTCGGGACAGGTAATTCGGCGGGACCAGGTCCATGTGAAGTTGAGACCAGTTGTAGTTATAATATAAACGGCCAATATTGTCGTGACTAACGCCCCACTGTCCACGGAATTCAGTTTCTTCCTTAATCCATTGTCCTTTAACCATTCTGTATCGATGGTTTGATTTTGCGTTGTAATACCAATTGTCCATGCCACGCCACAGCCCATTGGGAGCATGTTCAACTATGCCTTTTTTTCCATACTCAGCGTCAACTATGGTTTTTTTGTCCACTTGAAGATCGCCATCTAAATCTTCCATGTACCAAAGGATCTCATCTTCCACCACCAGCGCCCCTCCTTTGACAATTGCCAGGGCCCTGGGTAGCACCAGGCTACCCGCGAAAACCGTGGAGCTGTCCATTAGACCATCATGGTTGGTATCCACTAACACAGATACTCTACCCACTGGCAATTCCTCTCCAGTACCATCAATGTCTGGCATAAACCCCCGCATTTCTACCACCCATAACCTGCCGTCTTCATCGAACTTGATAACCACCGGGTCTTGCACCATTGGCTCAGATGCTACGAGTTCGATCCGGAATCCGGGAGCCAGTTCAAATGACGACAATTCATGTTCAGGAGTTAACGGGGGAGAAGGTTCCATGGAGCAACCTACTGAAGCCAGCAGGATACCTGGGATAAGGTATTTTAACATGGCCTGAAGTTAGTTTCTAATAATTTAGATATTTTTTTAAAATCAAATTTACCAGTGACTGTTCTGGGAAGTATGTGAAGACACTTTATGGATTTTGGTAGCTCATAAGGATGCATCTTTTCTTTCAGCCCTGTTAAAATATGTTGTTTGGTTTCTTTATTCAAGTCCTCCAGTTCCAATACCAGCGTAACTTTCTGTCCCCACTTGAGGTCAGGCAATCCGATGATAGTAAATTCGGCATTTATACCAATAGACCTAAGCACTTCTAATACCAAAGGCTGTAATTTTGAAGGAAAAACTTTGTAACCTCCGCTGTTGATTACCTGGTCCAGACGGCCCAGCCATTTAAATTTTCCCTCAGCAACCATTTCAACCAGATCATTAGTCACTACAGGTTTATGGTTGGTTATGGCCCCGTATACCACCAGACAACCACGTTCATCTACTGACAGCTTGATCCCCTTGAGCGCATGGAAATGCATTTCCTTCTTAGGTCCATTCAACCGTCTCAGGGCAATATGCGAGACAGTTTCAGTCATGCCAAAAGTTTGATATATGGGGTTTTGGAATTGGCCAAGCTGGGATTCCAATGAACGATCAATGGCGCCACCGCCAATTATCACAACTTTGCAATGGTTGAGGAAATTTCTACCGGTTTTCGATGTCAACAGAGCCTGCACTTGCAGGGGAATTAGCGCAACAAAATCGATAGGGGGCAAGTCCTGAATAGGTGGCTCCGCAGCGGGTTCGACAATAAAAAGAGGCATTCCAAGTTCCATGGCCCGCACCAACATCATCTTACCGCCTATATGATCAATTGATATGCATACCAATCCCTTATACACCTTAGTCAAAGATAATGCATCAATAGTCATACATGCACTCAATTTCAGTTGATCTCTATTGAGGAAAAATTTCTTATGTTTTCCTGTACTGCCGGAAGTTTTTACCAGGAACGTCTGTTTTCCCGATAAATAGGACCTGCAAAAATCAACTACTGAGTCAAAATAGGGATTCGAGGCAGAAGGGTGGGAATGGACTAATTCTTCATAAGAGATATATTGGCCGCCGAAATGTAATCCACTCACTAGGGAAATTTCGGAAATTGATCAAAATCTGGCTCTCTCTTTTCCAGAAAGGCATTTTTTCCTTCCTGGGCCTCATCCATCAGATAATACATTAACGTAGCGTCACCGGCAAATTCCATCAACCCGGATTGGCCGTCTAATTCAGCGTTTAGGCCTCTCTTTATCATGCGTACAGCCAATGGACTGCGCTTCATGATGGTTTTACACCATTCGATGGTGGTATCTTCCAGGTCCTTCAAGGGTACTACTTTATTTACCATTCCCATTTTTTCGGCTTCCATCGCTGAGTATTGTTCACAAAGGAACCAGATTTCCCTGGCTTTTTTCTGTCCAACGTGACGGGCCAAATAACTGGAACCAAATCCAGCATCAAAACTTCCCACTTTGGGTCCGGTTTGACCGAAAATCGCATTTTCGGAGGCAATAGTCAGATCACAAACCACATGCAACACATGGCCGCCTCCGATTGCGTATCCATTGACCATAGCAATTACAGGTTTTGGCAAGGAACGTATAAGTTTTTGCAGATCAAGTACATTAAGGCGGGGCACGCCAGCTTCATCCAAATAGCCGCCTCTTCCTTTTACATTTTGATCACCCCCGCTACAAAAGGCTTTGTCGCCGACACCGGTTAAAATCACCACCCGCACATTTGTGCGTTCCCGGCAGATGTCCATGGCCTCTATCATTTGGATATTTGTTTCGGGGCGGAAGGCATTATATACTTCCGGCCTGTTGATGGCTATCTTAGCGATCCCCTGATAGAACTCAAATTTAATATCAGTAAATTCCTTTATCTTTTCCCAGTTGACTTTACTCATAGTTGTTTTTGATACTGGCTTTTAATTTTTGATAAATATCGCCCATGTTGTTGGGGAGTTCGATCTCCAATATACAGGCCTGGTCATAGAGCTCAAATAAATAAACCAGGTTTTTAGTTAGATCCTGGGCGTTATTACAATATAGATAATTCATCCCGAAGTCTTTGGCCAAATTCTCGGCAGTCAGATTTTGCTTTGTCACAAACAACTCCTCTAGTTCAGGTTGTTTTCGTGGTCCATCCAACAGCCTGAAAATGCCACCACCATGATTATTCAATATTACAATCTTTAAATTTGGGATTTGGTATTGATGCCAAAAGGCATTGCGATCGTAGAAAAAGGCCATGTCTCCGGTGATCAGTAAATGTTGGTCTGTATTGCATAGCGCGTGACCAACTGCGGTACTGGTACAACCATCGATGCCGCTGGTGCCGCGATTAGCAGATATCTCAATAGTTTCAGGGGCAACGCCTATCAAATCAACCCATCGGACCGGTGTGCTGTTTGCCAGGTGCAAATGAACTTTCTTCGCTGCTTTGAGTACCAGATCAACAGCTTGCAGTTCATTGAAATCTTGCTGGTGTAAAAACTCCTGAATACTTTTACGTGCCTCTGTTTCTTGTTTTTGCCAATCCTGATACCATACCGAGTTTTTTTGGGGCGCGATGTACTCCTTTAATTTTGAAAAAAAAATCTCTGGATCCAGTGGAATAATGTCAGATATACTTTTAAATGTATCTGGTGGAAAATCAGAGTCCTGCACATGCCAGTGGATGGACGCGGGATATTTTCTTAAAAACAGTTTAAGATTTTTGGAGACCAGGCCGCCGCCAAAAGTGATCAGTAAGTCGGGTTGAAACTGTGCTAATTTGGCTTGGCCCAAAATAATCTCCGGATGGGTGACAACATTATTGACCCGGTGTAAGTTGGAAACTACATCTCCCAAAACCGGGACTGCGGCATGCCTCTGTAAGGTTTCTAATGTCCCTGTCAGGTCAGCTGAAAATGCACCCTGTCCCCCAACTATTAATATTTGGGTGGCGCTTTCCCATTGATGTTGTAATGATTCCCATTGATCTTGGTGAAGTGCTTTTTTCGGTTGCCTGAAATTTATTACCGGGACCCCTTGGTGGTATTCCCAGGGCTGACCAGTATCCGGATAAAGCGGTTCCCTTAGTGGAACATTTATATGGACTGGTCCCGGGACCCCAATTCTTGCAATAATAATGGCTTCATTTACTGTTCGTTGAAGCTGCCACTTAGCATCTTCATGATCCAGGGACACCGGTAGTTCAAAGCTTTTCTTTACATGATTTTCAAAAACATTCCTCTGCCGGATGGCCTGCCCGTCATTCTGATCAATCCATTCCGGAGGGCGGTCCGCAGTAAACACCAATAAAGGGATATGCTGATAGTAAGCTTCCGCAATTGCAGGTCCAAAATTTAAAACAGCAGTTCCGGAAGTACTTAGCAAAATAGCTGGTTCTTTGAGACTTTGGGCTATACCCAAAGCTACATATCCAGCTACCCGCTCATCGCTGATCAAACGGGTGCTTATGGCTGGATGTCTGCTGAATGCCAAAGTTAACGGAGCATTTCTGGAACCAGAAGATAATATTAGCTTGGTTATTTGCTGCTGTGCGCATATTTCGGCGATGTCAAGAATAGTTTGTGAAATGCTCACAGTTTCTGGCTTTGTAAATCCAGTACATCAATTAATGTATCACACTTAAGTTGGATCTCCTCCCATTCATTTTGAGGTATAGAATCTTCTGTTACTCCGGCTCCCGCATATAGGGTAGCTTCTTCCTGACCAATTTGCATGCAACGTAGATTTACAAACAGATGCGTTTCTTCGCTCAGGTTTACAGGTCCTAAATATCCGCTAAAAAACACTCTGTCAAAATTTTCTTGTTGCTTAATAAACTCCAGTGCAGGTTCTTTTGGCATACCGCAAACTGCTGATGTTGGGTGAAGTAGGTCAAGCATCACACTTCCCAACAAAGGAAAATTAGTTGCATCCATATCAACGGAGTAGGTGGTCTTTAAATGGAGAAGGTTGCCGGCTACAACTGTTTTTGGTCCAATCTCTTCAAATTCTCGCAATCGAATTTTCTTGAAACAATTGATAATATAACGACTTACCAAGGCTTGTTCCTCAATTTCTTTTTGTTTCCAGGCTACATCCTGTAAGGATGTGGCCGGGTTGTATGCTTGTGTGCCGGCCAGGGCCACGGTAGTGAAGGTCTTTAATTGGTCCAGTTCTATTAATGGTTCTGGCGAGGCTCCCATCCATGTTCCTAATCCTGGAGCTGTAACCAAAGAAATGAATGCTTCAGGGTAACTGTTGCACATTCTTTCAAATGTTTCCAAACTGTCAAATCCATGCTGTAGTTTAACCTTCCGAGATGCAGATGGTACTACCTTTTGCAGGGTGCCATTCCGTATAGAGCTCAGGGCATGCTCAACCATTTGAATGTACTGCTCTTTACCGGTATCATGGCAGTTATTGTTGTTGAGGTGCAGGAATGAATCGATATGTTTAGATTCCAATTCTCTACTCAATTGTTCTATGATATTATCTGGAATTAATGCATTGGAGTTATTTGAAATGCTGATCCGGTTTTTATGGGAATTATAATAAACGTGGGCTCTTAAGAAAATGTCTTGCGACATACTTTGGTTTTCGAATGGTGCGAAAAGAAAACCACCTCCGCTTTCTTCCAGGTCTATTTTTCCCAGTGATGGGCAGGCGCTGGTGTCGATAACCAGTTGCTTTTCTGTAGTACCTGGAAGCCTCCAAAGTGCCACTGCCCAGTCATTTTTAAAAGCCACTCTAAGCCATGATGTGATAATCTCCAGTTCTGAGTAGTCTTCTAAATTGAGGCCAGAGGGGCCAGAGAGGCCAGAGAGGCCAGAGAGGCCAGATAAGCCAGATAGGGTATTGATGTTTCGGATCATGGGGCTTTAGGTTTAACCAAAACCGTTAATCTACTGACACAAATCAAATTCTCATGATCATCATGGATTTCAATATTCCACACATGGATATTTTTACCCATGCGGAAAGGTCTGGCAGTTCCATGAACGTATCCGCCGGTTACACTCTTCAGATGGTTGGCATTAATTTCTACTCCAACACATGTCCGTTCCATACCAACGGCCATTTGAGATGCCACACTTCCGATGGTCTCTGCCAGGGCTACACTGGCTCCTCCGTGTAAAATGCCATATGGTTGCACCGTTCGATGGTCCACAGGCATTTTAGCTTTGACATAATCTTCACCTATTTCCGTAAATTCAATTCCGAGATTTTCACCCAAAGTGTTAGGGTTAAGGGAGTTTAATTGCTCAAGTGTAGTTTTGAAGGTAGGCATTTAAAAATGTTTTGTACTAATTTAGCACCAGTCACAAAAATAGAATACAAATTTGAAAACGAAAAAAATATATTTGATCCGGCATGGGCAGACCGAATTTAATAAAATGGGCATTGTACAGGGAAGGGGCGTTGATTCTTCACTTAATAAGGTTGGTGTTGACCAGGCAGATAGGTTTTACGAACATTATAAGACCCGTCCTTTTGATAAGATATACACATCCAGCCTTCGGAGAACCAAAGAAACTGTATCAAGATTTATTAAGCAGGGAATTGACCATCAAACCCTGCCAGGCCTGGACGAAATACACTGGGGTACAAAAGAGGGGAAACCCTTTAATGAGCGCGATCACCATGAATATGGCGAAGTGACTACCCAGTGGCGACTAGGAAACACTCATGTTCGGATTGCCGGAGGAGAAAGCCCTGATGAGGTTAAAGTCCGCCAAAAAGAGTCACTGGAGCAAATAATGATCAACCAATATGAACATACAATATTGATCTGTATGCACGGAAGGGCCTTGCGGGTCTTTATTTGTATACTATTAAATTATCCTCTAAAGCACATGAGCCTTTTTCCTCATAATAATACTGGATTGTACGGCATTACCTATACGGGAAAGTATTATAGAGTAGATACCGTCAACAGTTTGCGGCATTTAAATTCTAATGGCGAGGAATAGCTAAGGATTATTTTTTGGCCAGCGTAGTTTTGCGACGTGTGGTTTTGCGTTTTGGCTTTTCTACCTCTATTACTGCTTCAACATCTGCAAGGATCCTCCCACAGTGTTCACAAACGATTATTTTCTTCTTTTCTTTAATATCTACCTGTCGTTGAGGAGGTACTACGTTAAAACAACCTCCGCAGGCGCCTCGTTTGACTTCTACTACTGCCAATCCGTTTAGTGCGTTATTACGGATTTTGTTGTATCCCAGCAGCAGCCTTTCTTCGATATCTTTACCAGCTTTATCGCGATACTTCAGCAATTTTTTTTCTTCTTCCTCACTTTCAGAGGTGATCACGTCCAGTTCCTTCTTCTTAGTTTCCAAATCTTTGGTGCGCTCCTCTTTCAACCCCTTGGTCTCTTCGATCTCCTCGTTCTTGGCCTCAATTTTTATCGCGGCTTCCTTAATTCTCTTTTCCGATATCTGGATTTCCAAAGCTTGCAATTCCATTTCTTTGGTTATCGCGTCGTATTCGCGATTGTTCCGGACATTCATTTGCTGCTCTTCGTACTTTTGGATCAGGGACCCACTGGTTTTGATGGCTTCCTTTTTAGAGATGATCCCTCCGTTTAGCTCTTCCAGTTCTTGGTTAAATTTGTCAATCCTAGTTTGATATCCTGCCAGTTCATCCTCCAGATCCATTACCTCTTCGGGTAAAGCACCCCTTACTTTTTTTAAGGAATCTAGTTTGGAATCAATTGTCTGTAATTTCAATAACGCTTCAAGTTTCTGGGCGACCGTACTTTCCATTATTTAGAAATATCTTATAGGATTTGTATCTATTTTTGATAAACGAACTGCAAATGTAGATTTTTTTTTGTTTAAAAGATCATTAAGAAGATCTTTTGTGGATACTTCACTTTCGTAGTGCCCAATATCCGCTAACATCACTTTGGCATCTGCTTCAAAAAAATCATGGTATTTTAAGTCGCTGGTTACAAAAGCATCACAGGAAGAGTTGATGGCGTGGTTAATTAAAGAACTGCCTGCTCCTCCACAAATCCCTACTCTTTGAATATTTGTTTCTGATAATTCCGAATGCCTGATAGAGGGAGTTCCCAGGCAATCCCTCAGATGTTTTAAAAATTCTTTTTGAGTTAGTGGTTTATCCAGCTGACCAATCATTCCCGATCCAACTTCCTGGTTAATATTAGCAAGCTCCTGAAAATAATAAGCAACTTCTTCGTATGGATGAGCCTGAAAAAGTGATTTAAGTATTTCCTGTTGTAAATCTTTGGAAAAAATAACTTCGATTCGCTCTTCTGCGACTTTTTTTAATTGATTAGCTTGTCCAATATGAGGATTTGCCTGCTCATTTGGCCTGAAGGTCCCGGTTCCTTCAGTAACGAATGCGCAATCCTTATAGTTGCCAATTGATCCGGCCCCCGCTTCATGAAGTGCCTTCAGTACTTTTGTGGTGTTGGCCTGGGGGCAGAAAGTTACCAATTTCATCAAACCAAAGGACCTGGGTGCCAGTATCTCCGGGTTTATTAAACCCAATTTTTGAGCTAATTTTTCATTCACCCCTGGCTTTACATTATCAAGATTGGTGTGGATGGCATAAATTGCCACGTCATTTTTTATGGCTTTTATTATTGTTCTCTCCACATATGACTTTCCTGAGAGCTTCTTTAGTGGTCGAAACCATATTGGGTGATGTGCGATAATTAGGTTACAATCAGTTTCAATGGCTTCTTCCACTACCGGTTCGGTACAGTCTAATGATAACAGCACACCATTGACCTGCCAATCTTCGTCTCCTATTAATAAACCACAGTTATCATATGATTCCTGGTAATAAAGAGGTGCAAATTGCTCTAAATACTGGGTGATGTCTTTTATTTTCACCATAATTATGGGAATTTGCCTACACTTTTATCAAATCATACGTTAGGGTACTAAGTTAACTCAATTGATATTATTTGCAAGTGCCAGTGATTGTTCCAAATGAGACCATTGTTAAGAGTTTTATGGTGGCCGGCCAGTGTTTTGTATGGTCTGATTGTTAAGTTTCGAAATCATCTTTACAACATCGGTTACAAAAAGTCAATTAGTTTCCAGATTAACCTTATCTCTGTGGGTAATCTAAGCATAGGAGGTAATGGCAAAACTCCTTTGGTAGAGTATTTGATCAAGTTGCTCAACATTCAATATAACCTGGCTGTTTTGAGTCGGGGCTATGGTCGTAAAACCAGTGGATTCCGGTTGGCAAAACTCAAAGACCAGGCTTCTGACATCGGAGATGAGCCACTTCAGATGTTTCTGAAATTCCAACCTAAACTGACCGTAGCAGTAGGCGAATCACGGGCGCTGGCTATTCCAAAGATCCTCTTTGAAAAACCTGATGTTGAAACCATTATTTTAGATGATGCCTTTCAGCACCGCAGCGTGAAGCCACAGCTTAGTATATTGGTTACTGACTATTGGACTCCTTTTTTCAATGATGTTCTTTTGCCATCAGGGAGGCTCAGAGAGTCAAGAAAAGGAGTGCGCAGGGCCAATGTGGTGGTGGTAACAAAATGCCCCCAGGAAATAGGATTCGACAAACGTCATGAATATGTTGCCCAGGTTCAAAAGTACCACCCTGGAGTTCCGGTATTTTTTACTTACATCCAATATTTGGACCCGTTACATTTTACTACTGGTACCACACTCATGGGTACTCCTACTGTGCTTTTGTTTTCAGGAATTGCAAAATCCGACACCTTGGTGAGATACGTTTCCAATCGGTTTGTACTTGGCGAACATTTGCGATTCAGAGATCATTTCCCTTTCGGGAAAAAGGAAATCAACCACATTGAAGAAAGATTTGTAAAAATGGCCGGTAGTCAAAAAATACTGCTTACTACTGAGAAGGACATGGTAAGGTTACTGGAATTCAAGGAAATACTGAAAGATTTGCCGTTGTACTACTTGCCCATAGAATGTTCATTTGTTGACGAGCAAGACTTGTTCGATAAAACTATATTAAATAGCCTTATTTACAGATGATCTGGGAAAAGACCGTATTGATAGTGCTACTGTTAATTGCACTCACATCAAAAGTGTGGGCCCAGATCCTTGATGATTCTACCAAGCAGGTGTACGGACCGGAAACTACCGAGTATACTAAAGAGGAGAATATTAAATATAATGATCCGCATGTTTACCCAATCGACACCTTGTTGGATAATCAGCACAGACACAACTTCGTAAACCGTCTTGATAATAAAATGCAGGATCTGGGAAATATCGGAACGGCTATCAGGCCACTGTACTATGGAATACCTGAGGTTATAGGTAAAAGTTCTGGATTCAATTCATTCAATACCTATGTTATTAGTCCTCAAGATATTCGTTATTATGACACCAAATCTCCATATACCAGGCTTGGTGTGACATTCGGAGGGAATGGAAGAAGTATGGTAGACGTTTCATTTAGCAGGAGTGATAGTACTGTTTTTAATGCTGGATTTGATTTTAAACGTATTACTTCTGATAAACAGGTAGGGGAACTGCAAACCCGCGGAGATCACAATGTTCTGGCTACTATTTATGGGATTTATGCTCGCTGGAATCCCGGCAAGTATCAAGTACTGATGAATTATACCAGAATGAGACATCAACAAACTGAGTCAGGTGGCGTGATGCCCTTACCTAGTGGTTCACTGGATAACCTGTTTATAGAAGACAGTGCACAAGTTTGGTTAAATAACGCAGAAAGTGAGGAAATACGCACCAATCTTCATTTGTATCATCAATATCAGATTCATGAACTGTTTGAAATTTATCATCAATTGGATTATACTCCTCAAAAAATAGCCTTTGTTGACACTGACCTTGGTAGCGACGGTGATTTTTTCGATCAATTTTTGATAAATGAGACTGAGACCTCGGATGCATCCTCATTTGAGACTATTCTAAACGAAGTTGGAATCAAGGGTAAACACAAGGGAATCTTCTATAATTTCCATATTGACCGCAGGGATATTCAGTATGTTCCAAAATACTTGCCGGCAACCGGTTTTATCACCGAATATTACCTTGGGGCAAACCTCAGGTACGTTATTGGTAGTCAGACATTTCGATTTCACGGACTTGTCCAGGATGGGGGCAGCTACAAACTGAGCGGCACATTCTCAAACCGGTTTTTGGAGGCTTCCTATACCCGGGTACAATACGACCCTTCGTTTTTGCATGGCGATTACTTTGGCAACCATCGGGAGTGGCATCTGAATTTCAGCAGTCCTACGGCAGATGTTCTTGAGGGAAAGATCAAATTGGAAACCGACAGATTTAAATTTTATCCCAAGGTAAATTTAACTAATGTAAATAATCATGTTTATTTCAACCAGTCAAAACTTCCTGAGCAGGTCTCAGGATCTGCTCAAATATTGTCACCAGAGTTCAGTTTGAGTTGGCAGTTTCTTAATAGGCTTGAATTGAGTACACAAATGGTATATACTGTTATCACCGGACCGGCTGAAAATGTCTTTAGAATTCCTGAGTGGCTAATCAACACCCAACTTTCATATACCAATGACGTTTTTAACCAAAAGATGAAAATACAGGTAGGAGTTGATACCCAATATAGATCGGCTTTTCTAGGACATAATTATGACCCAACAATCCAGCAATTTTATGTACAGGATACCTTTGAAATTCCCGAGTATTTTTTGGCAGATATTTTCATCAATTTTAAGGTAGGTAGAGCACTTCTTTTTGCGAAATTTGTGTTTGCGAATGAAGGACTGAACCTGCCTGGATATTTCACTGCTCCATATTATTTGGGACAGCATCGGGTGTTCGATTGGGGAATCAGTTGGCAGTTTTATGATTAAACAGGGTTAAGCTTTTAATATGTTAGGACTAAAATTACCAACAGATCCCAGATGGGTCGACATAGCTAAAAAAAATATTGAAGAGATTCTGGTAGATCATGCCTATTGTGAACAGAAAGCAGCTTCGGCTTGTATTTCACTAATCGTTCAATATCCTCAGTACAAAAAGCTTGTTGAGGTACTTACCCCTGTGGTCTCTGAAGAGTGGGATCATTTTCAAAGAGTGTTGGAGCATTTGAATAAAAGAGGTTACTCATTAGGGATGCCACGAAAAGATGAATATGTGATCGCCTTGCACCGGAGCATTCGGAAGGGGGGGAGCAAGGTGGACCAGCTGGTGGAAAAACTGTTAGTCAATGCGCTGATCGAAGCAAGAAGCAGCGAACGATTTAAACTTCTTTGGCAACAAATAGAAGATCCTGATCTCAAGAATTTTTATCATGAATTAATGATCTCGGAGACCGGACACTACAAGAATTTTTTAAAACTTGCCAAAGAATACCAGGCTCCTGAAAAGGTACAAATCCGTTGGGAACAGTGGTTAGAGAAAGAGGCCGAGATCATATCGAACCTGGAAATTCGCAATGATCGCATACATTGATCAGGTTTTCTGCTTCTTCTTTTTAGCCGCAGGAAATAAAATATTATTTAGAATTAATCTATACCCTGCAGAATTTGGATATAAATTCAAATCCGTTGGTTCTTCATGCACTAAATGCTGATAATCTTCCGGATCATGACCCCCATAAAAAGTCCAAAACCCTTTTCCGAATATTCCATGGATATATTTGGCCTCACTAATGGATTTTGTTTCACCCATTATTACTACATCTCCTTTAATGAGGCTTTTTCGATAAGCAGTAGTTTGCCCCATAAACCCTTTAATAATTCTGGTGTGATTCTGAGTCAGCATGGTAGGGATAGGATCCCATTTTGCTGAGAACTCAAATAGTGAGAAGTAATCATTGTCTTCTCTCAACCCTCGCCGGCCTTTTGGCGGTCCGGTATCGATATTTGAATACTCATAGATATAGGGGTTTTGCTCCAGAATGAAATTCTCAAATGCAAAGGTTTGACTAAAATCCAATTTTTTTTGAGCCAGTGGATCGGCGGCATCTCCGTCAAACATTCCTTCGATCATATCTACATTCTGCCCTGCCAGGCATATATCATAGGTATCTGTAGCAGAACACATGGCAAACAAAAAACCACCCCCTGCAACAAAATCACGAATGTTGGTTGCAATTGCCAATTTCAACTGTGATACTTTTTCGAACCCATGTTTTTTAGCAGATGCTTCATACTCCAGTTGTTGTGTGATATACCAGGGATAGCTCCGGTACATTGAATAGAATTTCCCGTACTGACCGGTGAAGTCTTCATGATGTAGATGTATCCAATCATATTTAGGAAGCTCGCCATACATTACTTCGTCATCAAAAACTATCTCGTAGGGAATCTCAGCATAAGTGAGAGCAAGTGTTACCGCGTCATCCCACGGCTGTTTGCTTTTGGGAGAATATACCGCAATTGTTGGGTATTTTTCAAGCTTCATTAAATCAGTATTTGAGGCCGGGCTGCTAATCATTTCAACAATCCGATTAGACTCCGCACCCGAGATCACCTCATAACTTACATTTCGTACAATCAATTCATTCTCAATACTTTGCAAATACTTCATCATAAAACTTCCACCTCGATAGTTCAATAGCCAATCAACTTCTACCTCCTTCTGTAGAACCCAGAATGTGATCCCATAAGCTTTTAAATGATTGGTTTGACTTTCATCCATCGGGACTAGCAGGTACGATGCCTTCACTCCAACCGTTAGTTGCAGGAATAGAAATATTAAAAGAAAAACCCGACCCATAGACATCATTTTACAATGTTATATCTATCAACGAAATAAAAATAATTAAGATATATTATTATTAGTTTTATAAACTGCAATATTTCTTATCCGGGTACCATTAATAAACAAAAAAGATTTGGATCTGATTGAGAACATAAGGGTTGGACTACACAATATTCGAGCAAACTTGTTGAGAACCATCCTTACTGCTATGATAGTGGCTATTGGCATTTCCTCTTTGGTCGGTATCCTTACTTCCATTGATGGCATACAAAAATCAATAAATAGCAGTATGTCTGGTTTGGGTGCCAATAGTTTTGATATTGAAGAGCAAGGCGCTGGAAGTCGACAGAGGCGACAAGGGGTTCAACAAAAAATTTATCCACCAATAACATTGCGACAGGCCCTAAAATTCGAGGAAAAATTCATTAGATCAAATGAGATAAGTATATTTTCTAATATCACCGGCTCCATGGAAGTAAAACGCTTCTCAAAGAAGACAAACCCCAATATTTCACTTACTGCAGCCAATGAACACTATATAATTTCAAAGGGTCTTAACATAGCTGGAGGACGAAATTTTACTTCTCAGGAGGTTAATAAGGGTAGCAACGTGGCAATTATAGGAGATGCTATCATTGAGACATTGTTTGAAGAGAACGAGGATCCTATTAACCAGGATCTTTCTTTTTATGGCACCAAGTATCGGATTGTGGGGTTGCTCGGGAAGCAGGGTGGTTTTTCAGGGCCAGGCGCAGACCGTAGAATATTGGTTCCGTTAGTTACTGGAAACAGGCTGTTTACTTACCGTCAGCCTCGTTACCGGATAAGTGTTTTCATGGCGGATCCCATGGAAATTACCGCCGCTATGGGTGATGCTACCGGCTTAATGCGTTCGATTAGAAAAGATCCGCTAGGTAAAGAGAACAGTTTTAATATAGAAAGAAGTGAATCACTAGCAGAAAGTCTTGATGAGATCTCTGGTAAAGTAAAACTGGCTGGTGCGGTGATTGGTTTGATCACTTTATTAGGGGCGTCCATTGCGCTTATGAACATAATGATGGTATCAGTCACGGAACGAACCAAAGAAATTGGCATCCGGAAAGCCCTTGGCGCTACTTCAAAGAGAATTAGGGAGCAGTTTTTAATTGAGGCAGTGGTTATATGTTTATTGGGCGGCATTGCCGGGATTCTATTGGGAATATTGATTGGCAATCTAGTGGCGAATCTGATTGGGGAAGGTACTTTGATTATTCCCTGGGCCTGGACACTAATGGGTTTAATTGTGTGTATTGGGGTTGGTCTGATCTCAGGCGTGATACCGGCAAATAAAGCTGCCCGGCTGGATCCTATAGAGTCGTTGAGATTTGAGTAGCCACTGAGCCGGTGGTCTGTAGCTCTAGAATTTGTCCCATCATATTCCCAGTCTGTTCTACTCCAGTTAGCTTTACATTAACTATTTTATTGATCAACTCAGGGCTATAGGGTACACCCACCCGGATGTAATTACCGGTAAACCCATAAACCAGGTCATTCTCAACATCATTCTCAAATAGAACCGAATGGGTCTCGAATAAATGCTTGAGATAGAAGGCCCGTTTCTTTTGATCTGACAAGGTCCTCAATATTTTTGATCGCTGTGAACGCAGGTGTATCGGTACTCTATTTAGGATAGCTTCTGCTAGAGTATTTGGGCGCTCTGAATAGGTAAAAACATGTAAATAACTTAGTGGCAGATCTTGTAGAAAATTGTAAGTTTCCAGGAATAAGTCCTCAGATTCCCCTGGAAACCCTGTCAACACGTCGGCCCCAATACAACAATCGGGGATCAACCCCTTAATGATTTGAATTCGATCCGCGTAAGATTCGGATAAGTACCTTCTTCTCATTTTTTTAAGAATAGAATCGCTCCCAGATTGCAAAGGGATATGAAAGTGTGGTACAAATTTATCTGATCCTGCCACAAACGATATGATCTCTTCTGTCAAAAGATTAGGTTCAATGGAGGAGATTCTGATCCGCTCGATCCCATTTACCTGTTCCAAGACCCGGATCAGATCAATAAACTGATATTGCCTGTTTCCATTAATAATGCCAAAGTCACCGATGTTCACTCCGGTTAGCACAATTTCCTTGATGCCGGCTTGTGCGATGCTTTCAGCCTGGTTAATGACGTTGGGGATGCTTTCGCTACGACTTTTGCCCCGGGCTAAGGGGATGGTGCAAAATGCACACCCGTAGTCACAACCGTCTTGAATCTTGAGAAAGGATCGAGTCCGGTCAGCAACAGAATATGAAGGATAGTATTGCTGAGCAGCAGAGATATCACAGGCCATGATTTTTGCCGGACGATTTTTATCCAGGCTATTTAACAGATCTGGAAGCTGAAATTTTTCCGCCGCACCCAAAACTACGTCAACTCCTGGGATTAGAGAGATTTCTTGGGGCTTTAACTGGGCGTAACAGCCAATGACCGCGATGAAAGCATCCGGGGAGATTCTCAGAGCATCACGAACGATTTTACGGCACTTCCGATCTGCATTTTCAGTGACTGAGCAAGTGTTGATCACAAAGATGTCAGGTGATGCCTTGAAAGGAACCAGTTTAAATTTCCTATCACTTAGTTGCCGGGCTAAGCTAGAGGATTCAGAAAAATTTAGTTTACATCCAAGCGTATAAAAAGCTACTTTTTTCATTACAGACCACAAAGGTAGCTATAAAACCTATTTTTGATGGGAAATCAATAAATTACCCCTGATTTATTCATAGACACGGGCAATATTATTAAAATCAACTAGCACTATGGCGTATTTACGGTACAAGGCACTGGATTTGGTTCAGCAAAGAAAAGAGGTGAAGGTGCCCTCAACCGGACGTAAAGCAAGCGAATATTTTGGTGAAAACACCTTCAGCTTAGTTCAAATGAAGGAATCTCTATCTCCAGAGGTGTTTCATCGCATTACCGAGGCTATAAAAAAAGGCATACCAATAGATGAAGACACCGCAAATGTAATTGCCCTGGCCATTAAATCATGGGCATTGTCAAAGGGGACTACACATTTTACTCATTGGTTTCAGCCATTGACCGGAGCCACAGCAGAAAAACACGACGCGTTTTATGATGCATCTACTGGAATGGAGCGGTTTAAGGGTAGCGAATTAGTCCAGCAGGAACCGGACGCCTCTTCTTTCCCCAGCGGAGGAATCAGAAGTACCTTTGAAGCGCGTGGATATACTGCATGGGACCCAACTTCGCCTGTTTTTATCTTGGAGACTACTCTTTGTATCCCTACGATATTTGTTTCTTATACTGGAGAAACCTTGGACTACAAAGCTCCCTTGCTCAAGGCGGTGGAGGCTTTGGACCGTGCTGCATCCCGGATCTGCAAACATTTTGACAAGAATATCTCGCGGGTAACACCATCTCTCGGAGTTGAACAGGAATATTTTGTAATAGATAAAGCCTTGTTTAGCGCTCGTCCAGACCTGGTGATGTCAGGGAGAACGATTTTTGGACACAATCCGGCAAGGGGCCAGCAATTAGATGATCATTACTTCGGATCTATACCCACCAGGGCCTTCAATTTCATGAAGGATTTTGAACAAGAGGCGCTTAAATTGGGAATCCCGGTGCGCACTCGTCATAATGAAGTGGCACCCGGTCAATTTGAAGTGGCACCGTTGAATGAAGATATTAATGTAGCTACCGATCACAATCTATTGCTCAAGGACCTAATGGAAAAAGTATCGGTTCGACATGATCTAAAAGTGCTGTTTCATGAAAAACCTTTTGCAGGGTTGAATGGAAGCGGTAAGCACAATAATTGGTCCTTAATGACGGATACTGGGATAAACCTGTATCAACCAAGTAGTAGTGCACGTGAGAACTTGATATTTCTAATTTTCTTTGTCAGCACTATAAAAGCAGTTTATGAGTACTCGGATTTACTCAGGGCAAGTGTGGCATCAGCTGGCAATGATCATCGCCTTGGCGCTAATGAAGCACCTCCTGCCATCATGTCGGTATTTATTGGAGCTCAAATGACCGCTGTACTGGACGAGCTAGAGCAACACGGAAATATCAAGATTAAAAAGGGAGAGAATATGTATATGAAGTTGGGAATAGATAAGATCCCAGAAATCATCCTGGATAATACAGATAGGAACCGTACTTCGCCCTTCGCGTTTACCGGTAACAAATTCGAATTCAGATCGGTGGGTTCTGATGCAAATGTAGCTCAACCTATGACTGTACTTAGCCTGGCAGTAGCCGAACAATTAAATCAGTTTAATGATGAATTGGAGATTCGGGTCAATAAGGGAAGAGAAAGGAAAATTGCTATTGTAGAAATTCTAAGGGATTACATTATACAATCGAAGGAGATACGGTTTGAAGGCGATGGTTATAGTAAAGCCTGGGAAGATGAAGCTCGTAGGCGGGGATTGTCTAATATAAAAAGCACACCGAGAGCATTAGATTCATACCTGGTTAGAAAGTCCAAATCCCTGTTTAAAAAGCATAAAGTATTCTCAGAGGTAGAGCTAAAGGCGAGAAACATAATAATGCTGGAAAACTACATATTGAAAATTCAAATTGAGTCCAGAATAATGAGTGATCTTGCCATGAATCATATAATACCAACTGCGATTTCCTATCAAAACAAACTCATTAATAACGCCAACGGGTTACAAAGTCTGGGAATAAAGAATAAATCAGTGGTAACCACCATTGAACGAATTTCTACTTATATCGAATCAATCCAGAATGATTGCATCCAGATGATAAAAGAAAGAAAAAGGGTCAATCAAATTGAAGATACTTCCAAGAAGGCAATTGCCTACTGTGATGATATAAGAGAAAAATATTTCGAGCCCATTCGGCATGCCGTGGATAAGTTGGAACTTATCGTAGACGATGAAGACTGGCCTCTGGTAAAATACCGTGAGATGCTCTTTCTTAAATAATTTTCGTAATGAAGAAATTCTTGGGAATCATAATACTTCACTTCAGTCTTTTGGCTCAAGGCCAGGAGTTGATTCCGTTTGAGGAAATTGAAGTTACCAAGCCGTTATCGCAATACACTTACAAAGAGTGGACCATGATCAATGGTTTGCCTAATAATGCGGTAATGGACATTACCAAGACATCGGAAGGGTTCATGTGGCTGGCTACTTTCAACGGACTAGTGCGGTTCGATGGAAGAGAATTTAAAGTATTTAACAGAAGCAATACTCCAGAATTTGTAACTAATAGTATTTCATCGTTGGTAGTAGATAGTAATGATCAACTTTGGGTTGGGACCAATGGAGGAGGTCTTGTGAAATATCATCAAGGAGTATTTACTCGAATGCACACTGACTCTATGAGAGGGTCCATCATTACCGCACTTGCAGAAGGCACAGAAGGTGTAATATGGATTGGAACCAGGTCGGGTTTGGCAAAGTTGGAAAATGGATCAATTGGCAAAATTGAAGAGAGCGAATTAAGTGCGGCGAATGTAACTGCGTTATTTTTTGACTATAAAGAACGACTTTGGATTGGGACTGCCACCAAGGGCATCTATGTGCTAGATGGAAATGCCTCCATGAATTTTTCTCAACAACAAGGACTTCAAAGCAATTTTATTCGTGCTGCATTTGTTGATTCTCGGGACAATATTTGGGTTGGTACCGATCAAGGTGTTTCATTGATCCAGCCAAATGGCACTATAGTACGGATGGACAAGGTTGCGGGTGCGCCATTGGGATTTACTAATAGATTCTTGGAGGATACTGAAGGAAGCATCTGGTTAGGGTCCAATGATGGACTGCGCCGATTTAACAAGTCATTTGAATTAGTCGATTCAGAACTGGAACTTGGACACCACGTGGTACAGTCTTTATATCAGGACGAAGAAAAAAATATATGGGCAGGAACCTATCGCGCTGGTCTTCACTGCTTAAATCAAAGCAAATTTCTCTTGCTTGGAGAAGAAGAAGGTTTGTCAAATGAGGTAATTAATGTTACCTATTCGGATGGTATGATATTTTGGGCTGGTTCCGACGATGGGCTCATTTGTTTAAAAAACGGTATGATCGAGACTTTCAAACTTGGCCGGAGAAGTGCTGGAAATAGGATAAGAGATATTTTTAGAGATTCTCAGGGCAGGTTATGGCTTTGTACATATCGTGGTCTTGCTCAGTTTGATCAGGGGAAGGTGATTCAAAGATACACCGTCAAAGATGGTCTTTGTAGCAACAATACCAGAAGAATCGTTGAAGACGCTGAAGGCAGTTTGTGGATAGGGACAGCAAATGGGTTAAACCGATTGAAGGATGGGAAGTTTGATACTTTTGGGGAGGAGTCTGGGTTAAGCGATAAATTTATTATGTCGCTATTCATTGATCGAACCAATACACTTTGGGTAGGAACTAATGGAGGAGGTACCTATAAGTTCCAAAATGGACGCTTTAGAGAAGCGTTATCACCAGATGGATCTAACGACATCGTATTCAACATGTTTCAAGATGACAATGATGCAATTTGGATCAGCACGAATCGAGGAGTAGTGTTTATTAATGATAGTTTGAGATTTAATATTAACCCTAACCATGGCCTACTAAGTAACAATATTTTCCAAGTTATTGTTGATGATTTGGAGCAGGTTTGGTTTACTAGTGACCATGGAATTATGAGGACCTCTATGTCGGAGATCATCAATTTGGTAACCGGGAAAGCGGATAAGCTATTAGACATTAGAATATTCGATATGTCAGACGGCCTTAGAACAGGAAATATTACTGCAGCATCAATTTCGGATTATACCAATGAAGGCGAAGTTTGGTTTTGTACTATAAGAGGTGTAGCAGTACTAAACAGTAAAAAGATCCCAACAAATGAGATAAGACCCAATACCTTGATGACCATGTTAATTGCAGATAACAAGGAATATTCAATTGGTAAGGGAACGGTGCTTCCGGCTGGAAATCGGCGCTTAGAGTTTCACTACACAGGTTTTAGTTATTATGCTCCTGAAAAGATACAATACAGGTATAAACTCGAAAATTTTGATCAAAACTGGATTGATGCGGGTACGCGCAGAACAGCCTATTACACCAATATTCCACCAGGGGAGTATGAATTCAAGGTGATGGCGGTTAATAACGATGGGCTTTGGAGTGAAGCATCAGCGTCGGTAAACCTAATTCAGAACGCATATTTTTATCAGACCACCTGGTTCTACATTATTATCGGGATATTTCTAGTGGCCTTTGGAGCATTCCTATATTACTTAAGAGCCAGAAACCTAAAGCAAAGAAACTTTCAACTAGCCAAAATGGTTCAGGAGCGCACCAGGGATATCCAGTATCAAAATCAAGCTATTATTGTTCAAAAAGAGGAATTAAATCAACTTAATACCGTAAAAAACAAACTATTAAGTGTTATTTCTCATGATTTAAGAGGGCCTATTGCCGCTGTTTCGGGGTTACTGGGGTTGTTAAAATCAGGGCACCTTAGCCACCAGGAGCTCATTACTCAAAGTAATCGGCTAAATAATGAGGTTTACAGTTTAACCTACCTCCTGGACAACCTGCTAAGCTGGTCGAAGTCTCAAATGCAGGGTATCAAACTAAAAAGAGAAAATGTGGCGCTGAGCAAGGTGGTAGACGAAAACCTGAAGATCGCACTACCTATGTCTGAGCAAAAGCGTATCACCGTAGAAAATCATGTTCCTGAGGACTGCTATGTAAATACTGATGTAAATTTCTTAAGCTTGGTAATAAGGAATCTGGTAATGAATGCTATTAAATTCACCCATGAACAGGGTAAAATCTACGTAGCTTCTGAAGGTCAGGAAAACAAGGTACTCATCTCCGTGAATGATAATGGTGTTGGGATGACAAAGGAGGATCTGAATAAGTTATTTAATACCAAAAGTCACTACTCGAAAATGGGAACAGCTAACGAAGCAGGTACCGGTATAGGGTTGTTGCTGTGTAAAGAATTTATCGAATTAGATGGCGGTAAAATTTGGGTGGAAAGTGCAGAGGGTAAAGGCAGTTCTTTTAAGTTCGTTCTTAAACAAGGTTACCCGAAAACTACCAATGCCAACAGATACTAAAACTTATCCGCTCTCTGTATAATCTGAACCACAATTTCATGAGGATCACCATCTTTGTCCACTAGATGAAATAGCAGCATGGGATTATCTTCTTGAATTTTGTTTTCAATCTTAGTAATGGTATTGTGAGTAAGATATTTATCAAGTTCTTTTTGGACTTCTATCAAAGCATATGAAAATTCAACTTCTAGTTGACTAGGATTGTAATGTTCTGTTCTCATGTTTAAAATTTTATTAAGGAGGAGGCCCAGGTAAAGCCACTGCCAAAAGCAGCAATACACAATAAATCCCCAGGCTTTAATTTTTCTAGCTCCCAAGCTTCACTCATAGCGATAGGTATAGAGGCTGCAGTAGTATTTCCGTAAGTCATAATATTGTTATACACTCTGTCATCACCCAGACCTAACTGTTTCTGAACAAACTGACTAATACGCAAATTGGCTTGATGAGGAATTAGTAGATCGATAGCATCAATATTTAGTTGATTTGCTTCTAAAGCTTCATGGATTACTTCCTGAAATTTCACTATCGCATGTTTAAACACTATATTTCCATTCATATGGGCGCGAATTCCTGGACCATCGATCATATCTTTAGTTAATCTATCTTTTCTACTACTTCCGGGATCTCGAACATATAACTCCTCTGCAAAACGCCCATCTGCATGCAGATGAGTAGATAAAATACCCTGATTATCAGCATTATCAGTTGCTTGTAATATGACGGCTCCTGCCCCATCAGCAAAAATAACCGAAACTGATCTTCCACGATCATTCATTTCCAACGCTGAAGATTGTATTTCAACGCCGACAACCAAGATGTTCTTATAAGTATTGGTCCTAATATATTGCTCCGCTACAGAGAGTGCATAGATGAAACCTGAACAGGCGTTTCTTACATCAAGCGCCCCAATTCCTGCCAGCCCTAATTCTCTTTGCAATAAAACACCTGATCCCGGAAAGAAATAATCTGGTGTTATGGTAGCGAGCACAATGAATTCGATGTCCTTGACTTCAATTCCCGCCTGCTTAGCCGCTGAAAGTGACGCCCGGGCAGCCATGTTGGCTACAGTATCTTTCTCAGGATCAAAAAATCTACGTTCAGAAATACCAGTCCGCTCTTTGATCCACTCATCACTGGTGTCCATGATTTTCTCTAAATCGAAATTGGTCACTACGCGATCTGGCACATAATGCCCCATGCCAATCACTTTTGCCTTGGTCATACTTATAATTCTTCGAAATCAGTAGAGGCAAATATACGTTCAATGTATAAACTTCAAAAACCGCCCTTTATAAAACTTGAACAGTATTAATTGAATAGGGTGAAATTTCCGAATTGATCCACCGGGGGAGCAGGCTGAACCATTGACGGCAGATCCAATTGATTTGAATCAATCATTGGCGATACCGTGTACATTCCCGTTTGTTCGGAAGGACAAGGCTGCAACATTTCCATCAAAGCTTCTGTTGAAGTTCCCCGGTCCAACCATGATTTATCGTTGTCTAATAAAATAGCGGGCATTCGGTTACAAACTGGGGCCAGGAGGTCGTTGGCAGGAGTAGTAATAATTGAAAAAGTATGTATTACTTCGTCCGATTCGTCTTGATATTCTTCCCAGAGTCCAGCCATATAGAAAGGTGCACCCTGGTTAAGAATTATGCGGTAGGGAATCCGACTTTTTTTTCCTACGCTTTTCCAACAGTAAAATCCATCCGCAGGAACCAGACATCGATGATCGGCCAGAGCTCTTCTGTAAGTAGGCTTTTCGTTCAGCTCTTCTTTTGCAGCATTTATCAGCTTACCACTTATAGTTTTGTTTCGAGACCATTTTGGTACAGTTCCCCAATAGAAAAACGAAAGGCCACTGGAGTTTTCGTTGGTCACCACTGGTAAAAGTTGACTTGGTGCAGCATTATACCTTGGAGAATAGTGTTCAGTAACTTCCAGTCCAGGGAACCGTTTAGTTAGTACTTTATCAGAAGCCGAAATACTATATCTTTCTAGCATAGATCATAAAATTAACCATTTCTGTATAATTACGGCAACGCTATTCATCTATCTGTTCATATATTTCCAAGCAAACACTTCGGACCAGTATCCTTTGGCAAAACCCCTATCTGCAAAACCACAGTGCCCACCATTGGATGGTGTTAATAGTTCCACGAAAGGATGCTTGCTTAAAGTTTTAACAGGATAACAAGAGGGTGCTAGGAATGGATCATTTTTAGCATTAACTACTATAGAGGGAATTTTGATATTCATAAAATAACGTTGGGCGCTACAATGGCTATAGTAGTGGAGTGCATTGTCAAAATCATGGATAGGAGCGGTAAAAGTGTCGTCAAAATCAATTAGTCGCCGGATCTTTTTCAAAGAGCTTAGATTGAAATGACCTGGAAAATATTCAGACTTTTTTTTCACCTTACCTTTTAACTGGTTGAGGAACCGTTGGCTATAAACATGGTTGAAACCTTTGGATAATTTCAAACTACTGGCGTAAAGGTCAGTGGGAACAGAAAAACCTAAGGCCTTGCAAACGCTCTTTGGGACCGCTGTTCCCCTTTCTCCTAAATATTTAAGCATAAGGTTACCACCCAGACTAAATCCCAGCAGACTAATTTTGGAAAAGCTAAAGTTGTTAGTGACGTGTTTTATTACTGTATCCAGGTCATCGGTGGCTCCACTGTGGTAGAACCGAATTTTCCGATTGACTTCATCGCTGCATCCACGATAGTTCCAGGCCAAAACATTCCAACCGTTCTCATAAAAATAATTTGCCATACCTTTTACATAGGCTTTTGAAGAGTTACCCTCAAGGCCGTGACAAATGATTAGAAGATTATTGCCGCGATCTAGTCCCCAGTCCAAATCCAAAAAATCTCCGTCTGGTGTATTGATTCGTTCACGTAAATATTCAAACCCTGCTACTTTTCTAAAAAGTGCTGGAATAATAGTCTGCAGATGACCATTTGGTTGAATAAAGGGAGGCTTTATATCCCTGATGTATTTAGTCACGTTTCGGTTTGAATTGGTAATTTTGATTATTTTCGGTTCAGTTTAAAGATAGCAATGAATATTCGAATCGCTGTACTTAGGATTTCTTTCAGTTTTTTGTTGTGGATTGCTGTTGCTTGGGGTATTCACGCACAAGTGAAAGTTGGACTCAATTCCCCCAGGATTTCCTGGAAACAGATCGACGCTCGAAATTATCAAGTAATCTATCCATCAACCCGCGAACTGGATGCCTTTAGAGTTGCGAACTTATTGGATTACATTCTGGCTAACGATAGTTTAAATTTAAGCCATCCAGAGGTCAAAATTCCCATTATTCTGCAAAACCAAACGGTAATTTCCAATGGATTTGTAACATTGGGACCATGGAGGTCAGAGTATTTTTTAAATCCTCCACAATTTCAGTTTGCAGGAATAACACCCTGGATAGATATGTTGACCATACATGAGTACCGGCACGTGCAGCAAATAGCAAACGCCAGAATTGGGTTTGCCGGTAAATTACTCCGTACCCTTTTTGGTCAGTCAGGGTGGAGTTTCTACCGCGGTGCCGTTCAGCCGAGATGGTTCTTGGAGGGTGATGCAGTGTATGCAGAAACTGTTTTTTCCAAAGGCGGAAGAGGCAGAAGCCCTGATTTCGAACGTGCATATCGGGCTATTAGACTATCCGGATTGCGGTACAGCTATGAGAAAGCTTCATTCCGGTCTTTCAAGGATTTCGTGCCAAGCCATTATGATCTGGGATACTATATGACCACTTTTGCCCGCAGAAATTACGGAAGAGCGGTTTGGGATAGTATTTTGACAAACACCTATGCTAAACCAGGTTTGTATCGATTTAGCAAGGCGGTTAAAAAGGCTACAGGGTTTTCTACCAAAGAGCTTTACAATATGTCAATGAGTGATCTTGACAACTGGTGGAAAGAGCAAGACAGAAAGATAAAGCCAGTGGCTGACAAATTAGTTTCTGAAAAGCCAAAGAGGGTTTTCACAAATTATAGGTTTCCCAACTATCTCAGCAACAATAGTCTAATCCTCCAGAAATCAGCATTGAACCAGATACGAACGATATATAGGGTACAGAATGGTCAAGAATCCAAACTTTTTATTCCAGGGGTAGGACTTGCAGACCATTACAGTATAGGAGGTGGCAAAATGGTATGGAGTGAAATAAGGTTTCACCCGAGATGGTCCAACCAGACCTATAGTATCATCAGGCTGTATGATTTTGAGTCCGGTATTCTTCGTAAGATCACTAGCAAAAGTAAGCTGCATGCTCCTGGAATATCACCTGATGGTAAATGGATTGCGGCTGTAGAGGCGACCGATGCTGGTGAAGTTAACCTAGTAATAATGGCCGCTAATACTGGTAAAGAGCAGCAACGAATAAGGGTAGATTCTGGAGAATTCATATCTTTTCCCAGATGGAGAGATGATAATCAGACCGTAGTTGTAGCCGGAAGAAATTTAGAAAGTAATTTTCTCAAGGCATATAATTTTGAGAACCGATCCTGGAAGGATCTCATGTCTATACAAGGAAGTACCATAGATCGAATCTTCCCTAAAGGAAAATATGTTTATTACTCCGGTTCACTAACAGGGGTTCAGAATATATTTGCTCTGGATACCTCCACATCGGAAGTTTTTCAAGTAACCGATAGTCAGTTTGGAGCGTTTGACCCTACAGTCTCACCCGATGGTAAAAAATTGGCTTACAGTGAGTATACAGCCATGGGCTTCCAAATCAAGGAGGTGGTTCTGACCGATGCGCTTTGGAGACAACCGGTGGCCACCAGGAATATGGGATCAAATTATTTTAAGAAAATGTTGCCATTGGAAAAAGTGGATATTACCACCAAAGTGAAAAATAAGAGCTACCCGTCAAGGTCCTTTAAATATTTCACCAAAGGTCTGTTAACCATTCATTCATGGTACCCCTATGTGACCACAGAAGAATTTGGTGTGGGCATAATTTCAAAGAACATCATGAGCACTATGGCCATCACCGGTCAATTCACCTATAATACCAATGAAAATAGTTGGAAGACTTTGGGTCGATTAAGCTACGGACCTTTTTTTCCCATACTGGATGTAGAAGTGAGTACCGGACAGCGGCAAAGTGCCCATTTGGTTAGCACTGATATTTTAGGAATATATACTGGTCGGTGGAAGGAGCATACATTTGCTGCGGGTATCAGGGTGCCAATTAATATTACACACGGAAGTTATCCCACTAACATTACACTTAGCTCGAATTACAAGCATTACATCGTTGATTATTTAGACGGCATTACCGACCAGGCACGTGATGAGAATTTTGGGTCGATGGACTTGAATTTTAAATTTCAAAGAGCTCAGTCCAAAGCACTTCAAAATATATTTCCCAGGTGGGCCCAGACCTTGGCTGTTAATTATCAACGTACTATTGGAGAGAACGATAATCAAGGAGAGATTTTTACAATTAATTCAGCACTTTTTTTTCCAGGACTTATTCGCAACCATTCATTGTTTCTGACAGGAGGGTTTCAAAAAGAAAAAATTGTAAATGCCTACCGATTTGAGGATAAATTTACTAATGCCAGGGGTTATGGGAGTTTACCATTTGAGCGTATTTACCGAGTCTCGGCAAATTACAGCTTGCCACTGTGGTATCCGGATCTTGCTGTGGGGTCATTGGCCTATTTCAAGAGGGTAAGGGGTAATATTTTTTATGATTACAGTGAGGGCAGGTTTCTTGATAGCGATACATCATTAAGGTCCTACGGACTTGAATTGATTGCTGATTTTAGACTTATTAGATTGGTTGATGTAGGTGCAGGGGTAAGGTTGGGTCGAAAAATTGATACAAGCGAATATTTTACGGAATTTTTTATTTCAAGTCTCAGGTTTTAACCTGCATAATTACTGGTAACAAATAGCCTTTTTAATATTTGATAATGGAGGAAATAAGTATAATTTTAAACCTTCAATGATAAGTAATTTATGGCTGAAGTAATTAGAATGCCTAAGATGAGTGACACCATGGAAGAAGGTGTGATTGCGGCTTGGCTGGTAAAAGAAGGAGATACAATTAAATCCGGGGATATTTTGGCAGAGGTAGAAACTGACAAGGCCACCATGGAGCTGGAATCTTATGAGGATGGTATTTTGCTGCATATTGGGGTCAAGGAACAAGAAGCAGTGCCAGTGGATGGGGTGATTGCTGTAATCGGAAAAAAGGGAGAGGACTTTCAGGCGCTATTAACAGGACCTTCAGCTAAAAATAGTGAACCAATAAAAGAGCCGGAAGAGGTACTTGAGATTGCTGACAAACCGGATGAAAAAATTGACATCTCTGGAATAAATGCAACATTGATCACCATGCCCAAGATGAGTGATACCATGACAGAAGGGACAATTGCTTCCTGGTTAATGAAAGTTGGAGATCAGGTCGTTTCTGGTGATATATTAGCTGAGGTTGAAACAGATAAGGCTACAATGGAGTTGGAGGCCTATGAGGATGGAGTATTACTCCATATTGGGGCAAAAGAGGGTGCGGTGGTCCCCGTTGATGGAGTGCTTGCAGTTATTGGCGATAAGGAAGCAAATTTTCAGTTACTGCTGGACGCTCATCAGAATAAAGCATCTTCAGAGCCCTCTGAATCAACTAGTGTGACTGCTAAAACTGCTCCTGTGGAGGTTCAGGAGGCTACCTCACCCGCATCTTCGGCAAGCTCACCTGGGGAAGGTGAAAGAATAAAAGCGTCTCCCCTGGCACGAAGGTTGGCAATTGAAAAAGGATATGATCTAAGCAAGATTACAGGATCGGCAGAAAACGGTAGAATTGTTAGACGTGATGTTGAAAATTATCAACCCGAATTATCTACATCTGAAACCAGCAAAACTATTCCTCAAGTTGTGGGGCAGGAGCAATACGAAGATGTGCCGCTTAGCCAAATGAGAAAAACCATAGCTAAGCGTTTGGCGGAAAGCAAATTTACTGCACCCCATTTTTATGTCACCATGGAGATCAATATGGATAAATCGATGGAGGCCAGAAAGAGTTTAAATGAGATGTCGCCTGTAAAGATTTCATTCAACGATCTGATAATTAAAGCTACAGCGGCAGCAATACGACAGAATCCGGGTGTAAACATTTCCTATTTAGGGAACAAAATTAGAAAAAACCAGCATATTCATATTGGTGTAGCGGTGGCCGTGGATGAAGGTCTGTTGGTGCCTGTAATTAGGTTCGCCGACAACAAAAGCTTATCACATATAGCCTCAGAAGTTAAGGAGCTGGCCAAGATGGCAACTGAGAAAAAGTTACAACCAAGTCAATGGGAAGGAAATACTTTTACTATTTCCAATCTGGGAATGTTTGGTGTGGAGGATTTTACCGCCATTATCAATGCTCCTGACAGCTGCATTTTAGCAGTGGGAGGAATTAAGGCTACGGCTGTGGTAAGAGATGGTGAGTTGGTCCCTGGCAACGTCATGAAAGTGACATTAAGCTGTGATCACAGAGCTGTTGACGGTGCCACTGCTGCTGCATTCCTGAGAACTCTGAAGGACATTCTGGAGGACCCGGTTAGAATACTTATTTAAGCACTAAATTTTATGAAATTACCAAAAATGAAGTCTACTACCGTTTTGGCAGTGCTTCACGAGGGAAAAATGGCTATTGGAGCTGATGGACAGGTTACCATGGGAAATACCGTGGCCAAAAGCAATGTAAAGAAGATCCGTAAATTGGATGGAGGAAAAATTATGGTAGGATTTGCAGGCTCTACTGCCGATGCGTTTACCCTATTGGATCGAATTGAGGAAAAATTAAGTAGTTACGGAGGTAACATGAAGCGATCGGCAATTGAACTGGCCAAAGATTGGCGTACCGATAGATATTTACGACGACTGGAGGCAATGCTCATTCTTACCAGTAAAACTGAGTTATTGGTGGTATCCGGGACAGGCGATGTAATTGAGCCGGACAATAATATTGCCGCAATAGGTTCGGGAAGTATGTTCGCCCAGTCTGCTGCGCTCGCACTTAAAAAGCACGCACCTCAATTAAGCGCAGAAGATATAGTAAGAGAAAGTCTTGGGATTGCTGCTGACATTTGTATTTACACCAATAACAATCTAATAGTTGAAGTACTGTAGTATGTTAACTATTTATCATAACCCACGATGCAGTAAGAGCAGGGAAGCACTTGCTTTGGTAGATGGCTCCGGTCAGGAAGTTGTTATCAAAGAATATTTGAAAACTCCTCCATCCAAGAAGGAATTGGTGCAAATCCTGACAAAACTCGGAAAACGTCCCCAAGAGATTATTCGAAAAGGTGAGTCCATCTTTAAGGAAAAGTACAGAGGGAAAGACTTTTCAGATAAAGAGTGGATCCAAATAATGGTTGACAATCCAATTCTTATTGAACGTCCGATCGTGATAAAAGGTAAAAATGCCGTGCTCGGTCGACCGCCATCTAATATAGCGTCTCTGCTCATTTTAAAGTCCTAGGACTTGTAAGGAATTATTCAATACTCGCTAAAAAATTACAACTAATCTGACATAAACACTGATTGTCTTACTAATAAATAGGATTATTTATATAATTGACTAGGCATAAAATGCCTCTTGAGAAAAATAGATTCTTGTTATAGTACAAAAAAATGTTAATCGTAACTTAAAAAAATCCTAATCCATGTAATGTTTACAGACTAGTTTGCATATTATACAGTATTATTACCTAATATTCTATATACCATTTAAATCTTACTTCATGCATTTTGTATAGCTTGCACAATAACCTTACAAGCATCAATAATTTGTTCATTTTTAATAGTTAATGGCGGAGAGATTCTCATAGAATGGTCACAAAACAAGAACCAATCTGTAATTATTCCTCCATTTATGGCCTCATCAATAATTGGTTTCAGCACCTGGTAGTTCTCAAAGTCAACTGCCATCAT
>CAZAWQ010000107.1:0-30140 GCA_964488585.1 uncultured Roseivirgaceae bacterium | reverse complement strand
CTTGATCTGTTCGATATCCATGCTCTATGATATATTGTTTATTAAATATAAGTTATTTATATTAGAACACAGCCTAGTTAACTCTATAGTAAACTATATAGCTTATTCTCAATGCCGACTATTAACCTGCATCGTATTTTTATTGCTTATTTCATGCAAGACTGATCCAACTGAAAATATGAATCAGCTTGATGGCCTATCCGTTCCTGCTGGCTTTTCTATTGAGCGTATTGCACCAACTGATATGCTTACCTACCCGATGTTTGCCTCCTTTGATGGCCAGGGCCGGCTTTTTGTCTTCGAATCAGATGGTAGCTCACCGACTACCCAAGGCATGCTAGATAATCCATCTTATCATGTCAAACTCCTGGAAGATACCAATGGAGACGGAATTTTCGACAAAAGTAAAATCTTTGCAGACTCACTTACTTTCCCAAAGGGAGGAGTTTTTTATCAGGGCAGTCTTTATGTAACCGCTTCCCCAGACCTTTTACGCCTTACCGATACCAATGGAGACGGTGTGGCAGACAAACGTGAGGTGGTTCTCACTGGATGGGTACTTAGCAGCAATGGAGCATTATTAGGGGGACCTTTTTTCGGTCCAGACGGCTGGATGTACCTAACGGATGCCCGGCGTGGATTTAATATCACCACCAATGAAGGGGTGAACTTGAAAGGAAATAGCGCACGGATCTGGCGATGCAGGCCGGATGGTACCGGTCTGGAATCTATGAGTGGTGGAGGTTATGATAACGCCATCGAACTGGTGTTTATGCCTTCAGGTGAAACCCTTGGCACCATGACTTATTTCATCGACCCTCAAGGAGGCTTCAGAGACGCACTAATGCATTGGGTTGAAGGAGGCGTTTACCCGAAACCTCAAAATGTTATTGAGCAAGACCAACTGATACTTACAGGCGACCTAATGCCTGTGATGACAAAGATGGCCCGGGTATCTCCATCAGGTTTAATGAGGTACCGCGGATGGGCTTTTGGGAAAGAATATAGTGGCAATCTCTTCAGTGCCGAGTTCAATACCGGGCGTATTATGCGTCACCAGGTCATTCCTGAAGGCGCTACATACCGGACCGTAGGTGAACCTTTTATCACATCTACAGCTCCAGATATACATCTTACTGACGTACTTGAGGATGCGGACGGAAGCATACTGGTGCTCAATACAGGGGGTTGGTTCGTTACCGGATGCCCATTGTCAGTGGTAGCAAAGTTAAATGTGCATGGTGGTATCTATCGCATAAAGAAGATTGGTACGGACAGGATAAAAGAAGCCTGGGGGCATGAGCTTGATCTCCAATCTCTTTCAGTAGAGAATCTTACCAGTCTTATGAATGATCCGCGTATTGCAGTGCGTGACAATGCGATTGAACGGCTGGTAGAAATAGGAGCCCCTGCAGTTACACAGATTAAGGAATCATTACTGGGATCGAAAAACCAGGAAACCCGCACCGCTGGTGTCTTTGCACTTTACCGTATCGATCCAAATGCTTTGAAGGAAGTCCGTACTGCGCTCGATGATTCCAGTATATTGGTCAGAACAGCTGCAGTTCGTGTTTTGGGATTGTCAAAAAATCAAGAAGCCGTTGATAAACTTATGGAGATAGTGCTTGCCGACAAACCTCCGGTTCAACGGCAGGCAGCTACCGCATTGGGACAGATTGGAGACAGCCGCGCAGTGGATGCGTTATTGAATGCCGCGGCAGATAACAGCGACCGTTTTGTAGAACATGCAATAATTTATGCACTTATTGAACTAAAAAATACTGCTGCGCTGATTGATGCCTTGACCCACTCTTCTTCAAATGTGAGAAAGGCAGCAGTAATTGCGCTCGACCAGATGGATGGTTCGCCCTTGCACAAGGAATACTTGGTTCCATTTCTGGCGAGCGAAGACCCTCAATTGAGAAACACTGGAATATGGGTTGCTTCACATCATCCAGGTTGGGCAGATATTGTGATTAATTTCCTTCAAAATCAATTAAACACTGTAGACCTGTCAAGGTCAGAGGCATCGCAACTTCGAGGCTTGATGATTGCCTTTAGTGAAAATAAGCAATTGCAGCATTTTATTGGAGTACAGATTGGAAACGAGGCAACGCCTGCAGCAAGGAAGATCTTGCTGATTGATGTTATAAAGCACTCATCCGTGAAGGAAATTCCCATGGTTTGGGTTCAGCAGCTAGAAAAATTGATGCAGGCAGGAGATCGTGAAATTCGTTCACTGGTACTTGATCTAATCGAATCGAGAACTATCAAGACATTGAATAATCAATTGAAATTAATTGTTCAGAATCCAAATTCCCCGGCAAACTTTCGACTTAAAGCGCTAAATACACAACTTCACTTCGACTCAAAACTTTCAGATTGGGAATTCCAGATGGTGATGCAACACCTCAATAATAAAAATGAAGTTCCCATAAGGCAATTGGCAGCCCGCGTCTTGGTTTCAGCAAAATTAAGCAATACGCAGCTACTGCAACTGGCGAAAGAACAGATAACACAGGCAGATGTATTCCTACAGCTAACGCTGGTGAGTACATTTAAAGAATGTAGTGATCAAGAAGTTGGTGAAGCACTGGTGGCTGCATTACAAAACTCTTCAAATCAATTAGATAATCTTTCCGAGCATGAACTAGAGAGCTTACTCCGTGGATATCCTCCAGCTGTAAAGACGTTGGCCGAACCTCTTATGGAAAAGTTACGCCAGCAAAATGCCACTCGTCTCTCAAAATTGCAGGAAGTAGAAGCTCAACTGAAAAGAGGAGATGTTGAGCAGGGTCGAATACTTTTTTTTGGAAAATCAATTTGCTCGTCATGTCACGCAGTTGGAGATCAAGGAGCAGGTTTTGGCCCTGACTTGACGAACATAGGGGAGATTCGTTCAAGGCATGATATCCTCGAGGCAATTTTATATCCGGAGGCAAGCTTTGCAAGGGAACATGAAACTTATCGTATAATTACCAAAACGACTAATTATACGGGTATTATTAAGGAACAATTGCCGGAATCAGTAGTTATTCAGACAGCTACCGGGCAACAAGTTCGTGTTCAACGTTCAGAAATTACCGGAATTGAACCACAAAGCTTTTCAATGATGCCCCCGGGACTTGATAAGTTGCTTACACCTGATGAATTATCTGATTTGATCACCTATCTTGTTTCTCTTCCTGATGGAATGGGCCTGGCCGATTTATATAATTAAAAAATAGATATTTTATTTAAACAAATAACAAACAAAACATGACACGTTATCTATCAACTCTTTCATTTTTATTCCTATTAATATTTTCGACAAACCTGAAAGCAGAGGTTAAACTGCCGGTAATATTCGGGGACCACATGGTTTTACAACAGCAAACCGATGCAGCAATTTGGGGTACAGCCACCGCTAAAAACAAGGTAGAAGTTACCACTTCCTGGAATAGCCAAAGCTATTCTACTAAAGCAGACTCGGAGGGCAAGTGGAAATTGAAGGTAAAAACACCGGCAGCCGGCGGCCCGTTTTCTATAACCATTACAGATGGTCAAGTCCTAGTACTAAATAATGTATTAATTGGAGAAGTATGGGTTTGTTCCGGGCAATCGAACATGCAAATGATCATGAAAGGTTATCTCAATCAACCAATTTTAGGGTCAAACAAAGCAATCGCAACATCAACAAATAAATCCATCAGGCTAATTACCATTGAACGGGATAAAAGCCTGGAAAGGCTAGATGATTTTTCGGGCAAGTGGATGGAGTGTAATCCTGAAAGTGTTGGTGATTTTAGTGCAACCGCTTATTTCTTCGGAAGAATGATTCAGCAAGCATTGGATGTTCCGGTTGGTTTAGTTTGTTCGAGTTGGGGTGGTACCCGAATTGAACCATGGATAAGTGAAAGCGGAATAAAAAACTTTGACTGGGTAAATGTACCTGACAAAAATCAAAATGAAGATTATAACCAACAAACTCCAACTGTACTTTTTAACGCCATGATTTCACCCATGGTGGGTTATGCAATCAAAGGAGGATTGTGGTACCAGGGTGAATCGAATCGAAATGAACCCAAGGAATATGAGCAATTAATGCCTGGATTAATTGAAAATTGGCGAAGTGAATGGGGGATAGGTGACTTTTCATTTTACTACTGCCAGATTGCTCCTTTCGATTATGGTAATAGAACTGGATTGAATTCAGCTTTCCTTCGTGAAGCTCAGCTAAAAGCTTCAACGGCAATTTCCAATACTGGAATGGCCTGTTTAATGGATGTTGGTGAAAAGCACAACATTCACCCGGCAGACAAAAAGGCGGCAGGTGAAAGACTGGCCTTTCTGGCGCTTGCTAAGACCTATGACCTGACTGGGTTCGAGTTTTCCGGTCCAACGTTTAAGGAAATGGTGGTTGAGGGAAGTGTGGTAAAACTTACCTTTGACCATGCCAAGAACGGATTAACTACCTATGGCAAAGAGCTGGTTAATTTCAAAATTGCCGGAGAAAACAAGCGTTTCTATCCGGCAACTGCCTTTATTACCAGAAGCGGAATTACCCTATTCTCGCCATCAGTTGAAAACCCTGTGGCGGTGCGCTATGCATTCGAAGATTTTGTGATTGGCGAACTTTATAACACTGAGGGTTTGCCAGCTTCCTCATTTAGGACAGACAATTGGGAAATGGAATGATCTATCTGAGCACTATACCTTGCTTTTCATGAAATCACCTAATACTATCGGTATATTGGTTTTTGATGATTCATAGATAGCAAGTACAATTGCCAGTGATTTAATAGCCTCTCGGCCCGCCATGGGCGGTTGCTCATTTTTTTCAATCGCTACAGCTATGGCATCAAACTGGTCTTTATGAGGGTCAATTGAAAAGCCGGCAAGGGGACTGCTGGAGCCGGTACTTACTTTTTCCCGGGCATTGCTTTGTTTCTCAGGTTCATCCCCTGCTAATTGGATTTCCACGGAATTATCATCTATAATAGCGCTTCCACCTTCTCCATGAAGTTCAATACGCCTTGACCGGCTGGGTTGCACCGAGGTTGACCCTTCAATTACTCCAATAGCACCGCTTTTAAAGCGTAGTGTTGCTACCGCGTTGTCTTCGCCCTCTAAGTTTTCATGGGTGAATGTGCCAATTTGACCATAGATTGATTCAACCCCACCCATAATCCACTGTAGTAGATCGATGGTATGAATGGATTGATTGATCAATGTGCCTCCACCGTCCAACTTCATGGTTCCCCGCCACTGACCACTGTCATAATATTCTTGGGAACGAAACCACTTAATATAGGCATCGCCCATAAACAGTTTCCCAATGACATTATTGTCAAGCTGCTGCTTGAGGTTTTGGATTTGCGGCATAAAACGGCTTTGGAAGATAACCGCTAGTTGAACATCTTCCTCTTTGCAAATATCAATCAAACGATTTGCCCGATCCAGGGTTACTTCAATAGGTTTTTCCACGATAACATGCTTGCCGGCGCTAGCTGCCTTCACTCCATAATCCAAGTGATTACCACTAGGCGTACAAATAGACACCGCGTTGATGTCAGGATCAACAATAAATTGGTCCCAATCGGTATGCCAATTAACTCCGTACTTTCCCCCAAATGAACGGGCATTTTCTTCACTACGGCTAAACGCGGATGCTAGTTCTGTATACTGCGATTTCTGTATGGCTTGCGCATGCACATCAGCTATTACTCCACAACCGACTATACCAATTTTCAGTTTAGATGTCATTGAAATTTCTCTATATATTGTTCCAATTCTCTTCTATGAAGTTTACAGTTTGTAAATCCATTTATTATACAAGAATAAACATATTAAGTATATAGACAAATTCGCCTTCAATATTCGATGCAACTTCCATTTTTCATTATATTTATACTGACCACCAATTGGTTACCAAATCACCATTCACATACGAAAGTTAAACTCTTACGCTTTTTGGGGCTCATGTATGGGAAATTGAAGGTCATGGATGTTTGGAATAATTTGTTATTAAAAGTATAGTTATGGATTCAATACCAAAAATTAGCTTCCCAGTGGGTGTAGTAGGATTGGGATTAATGGGTTCCAGCATCTTCACCTGTTTGTTAGCTGCTGGTCATGAAGTAATCGGAGTTGATAAAGATGAAAATGTGCGAACACAAGCCAATCAGCGAATCCAAAGTTTCCTCGAGGAACTCAAGCACGAAGGCCTCTTTAACGGAGATGTTTCTGTTGCTTTAAAACGCATGACCATAACAACAGAACTTCATGCTTTGAAACCTTGTAATTTGGTAATAGAAGCCATATATGAAGATTTAAAGTTAAAGAAAAAGGTTATTGATGAGTTAGAGGCCGTTGTGGATGATACGGTGGTCATCGGAACCAATACCTCGGCCATTCCCATTACCCAACTTCAAGACAAAATGAGGCAACCGGGACGTTTAATAGGCATTCACTGGGCAGAGCCCGCCCACATTACCCGCTTTATGGAAATAATTTGCGGAGATGATACTGATCCGGATGTTGGCAGAAAAGTTAAGCGTTGGGCAGAGGGGTGGGGGAAGGAACCGTCGTTATTGTTAAAGGAAATCCGTGGTTTTATCACCAATCGCATTATGTATGCCATGCTACGAGAGGCTTTTTACTTGGTTGAAAATGATGTGTGTACTATTGAAGATATCGACCGCTCTTTGCGCAATGACCATGGCTACTGGATGACGCTGGCAGGACCATTTCGTTTTATGGATTTGACGGGCATCCCAGCCTATGGGGCGGTAATGAAAGATCTGAACCCTGAATTGTCAAATAGTAAGGAAGTACCAAAACTTATGCAAGAAATTATAGAGCAAGGTGCTAAAGGCACTCAAAATGCCAGGGGTTTTTATTCATATACCCCTGAAGCCGCGAAAGAGTGGGATAAGACCTTTATTCGTTTTTCATATGATATTCGCCGCCTGGCCTCAAAATATAATCAATTAAAATAATTGGAGAAAATGACTAAATACTTTAAGCTATAACTTATAGAGTAAAAGAATTAAAGTGCCGACAAAGTAACTGGGATAGCTAATGTAATTGAAAAACACCTTCACAAGCTTGTATTTGCTTATTCCCATAAATGTCCACGGCTTCAATTTCTACGGAGTATAAATTAAATTTACCGGTATCCACCTTTTTGCTAAACACCAGATCATTATCAACCCGGTCTCCGTTCTTACCGTCATCGGTAAGCAATATTTCAAAATCGTTCCCAGGGTATCTAACAGAAGTAAATCTTGCTATAACTTTTGTAATCTCTGAACCATCCAATAGTCTCGAATGTACGGTATTATCACCGCTTATTTTAAACCAAGACATTTGGGGGGGTGTATTATCTTTTCCTTTTACAATTACTTTTAACTTCCCGTAGTTAAAGTAATGTTCCGGCCGCTCTTTCGGAAGCTGCAATTTATAATGGAATTCAATTTCGTGGTTTTCCGGAGTATTGGAGGAAATCACCGGGATAGAATATTTCGCGGAGGCGCCAACATGGTCAAATGAACCCCAATTATCTGATTTCCTGATATTTATTCCAAAGGGATTAACAAATTTATCTATAGTGGATAGTTCAGCGCGCCTAAATGCCCTGCCATCTTTAAACAGCACCACAATATGTTCGCCTGGATTCACTACACCATCCCCGTTTCCTCGGCCTACAAAAACTGTTGTGGTATCGTCAGCATGTTCAAAGATTAGTACTTCTTTACCATCGGCCACCACAAAATCATTATTTAAAGAGGAATTATTGGTGACTGGGACAAGTATCGATTCAAACCAGGTATTTGATTTAGAGTCGCTGATCACCAGGCTTAATTTCACCAGTTCTATGGAATCAGGAATTATCATAAAACTAAATTTTGATAATCCATCGGATATCTGATTTTCTTCAATGTCGCCAAACTGCACCTCCTGGTCAAACATCTGAACTACATCACTCTTGGAGTTCTTTATGTATGCTTTTATCCCGGTGGCGGTAGCTAGCCCTTTGTTTAATAATGAAACTGAAAGTCTTGTTTTTTGACCTGACGATGCCTTCCCGTTACTTTCTATTTCAAAGGAAGCCACGCGCATGTTTGGATGTTTTTCCTTTGGACTGTTAATGCCAATCTCATGTAACCCCCCGTCAATTTCAATTTTCAACCGCCCATCCTGATCACTCCGTAGAGTTTTGTGATTCATACTTTGACCACTGAGCTCAAAATCAGTAATCAGGTACGATTGATTTTTTTCATATATCGGAGGAGTAAGTACGGTCACTTTCACATATGGCATCAGGCTGCCGTCCGGAAGAAATTCTCTGATTGAGCATTTGAACCCACCTATACTTACATGCTCAAGGACAGTGAAACCCTCAGTAATCCTATCTGAAATCACTTCATACCCCCAAATATTGAAGTTTGGATATACATCAATATGATTCCAAATGGCTGGTTTATCAAGTGGGCTTTCAAAGGTGTTCATTATAAAATCAAACATATCATGCAGACCCAGCGATAGGTGTACCCCTTGATATATTTTGTATTCATAGTTATCCATTCCATTTACCCAAACCCGGTTTACATCCTGGTGATAATATCTGATGAAATCTTGGTCACCATAGTGAAGTCTGAGGTTTACACCTGCATAATTTCCAAACATATCAATATGCCTGTATTCAACAGGAAAATCAACAGGGCCATTCACAAACTCCGGGGATCCGCAGAAATTACCAGCTGCGCATACCATATCCGGGTATTTACCGCTTATCCACCAGGTCATGAATCCTCCCATGGAAAGTCCTGATATAGCCCGGTGTTCCCTATCGGGAATAGTGCGAAAGTTTTTATCGATGTGTTCAACCAGTTCCGGGAAATAAACAGGAAATTGTCTGTGGGTAGTATTACTCGAACCAATATTATATGGTCTTAATTCATATGCTTGGTTGGTACTCCGGTCGTACCCATCAGGTCGAATGACTATTACATCATGGTTTTCAACAAATGAGATAATATTACTGATATTCAGACTGTCTTCATCGGGGTATTCAGACCGTCTGGTACTGCCAAAGTAACGCTGCGACCATCCGTGATAGTAGTAGATTACAGGGAACCTTTTGGTGTCGCTTTCGGAGTAGGCAGGGGGTAAAATAACCCGGAAATTACGGATTTCACCAAAAGTTTCACTATAGTGCCAGCAATCTATAACTTTTGCCTTGCCTATAGTGTTTGCACCTTTTGAAAAATTGATTGTGGTCAGTAAACAAACAATGAGAAGAATTGAGTAATTAAAAAATTTTAAATAACCGGCTTCAGCTTTCATTTAGGCAGTTTTCTTGATTTTTACCAATTTATAATAATCTAATTGCTTCACAAGGTTTAAAAAATAACATTACCTTTGCATTACCGGTGACACTATCTCAAACTATAACATCCTATCATCCCTTACTTTCTAACATCGCATTGAAAATGGTGGGCTCTATGGCTGATGCTGAGGACATTGTCCAGGACACCTACCTTAGATGGCTTTCAATTGATCAGGAAAAAATAAAAAACACCAAAGCTTATTTAATCAAAGCAGTAACTAACAATTGTATTAACCATCTGAATTCCTTGAAGAAAAAGAAGGAGGAGTATTTAGAAAATTTCAAACTGGGCGAAATGATTGATAAATATATCGATTTTGACCTGGGCAAATTGGACCTGGATTTTGAAATAGCTTCAGCTCTGAATGTGGTGCACAAAAAATTGGAACCCCTGGAAAAGGCGATCTTCCTATTAAGAGAAGTATTTGGTTTTGAATACGACGAGTTGCAAGCGTTATTTGACAAAAAAAGAGACAATTGCCGGCAAATATTTTGCCGGGCTAAGGACAAGTTAAATCAGAAAACCAGAGGTTTAAAAATGGAGATAAACCTTCCTTCCAATTTTCTCAGTAAATTTACCGAGGCTTGTGCGCTGGGTGTGCCATCTGACTTTCTTAATGACCTGAAAAAGGAAATAACTCTCAAACTCAATTCAAGTCCCCAAAAATAAATTCCCGGTTCTTGTCACAAACTATCTATATTAAGGTCTATGATATTAAGGGTTCCTAATTGAAACCTTTGTAAAATTTTAAACTGAGAATCCAACATGACGGCTATTCTGATCTTTTTTGTTGCCCATTGGTACTTATCATTATTTTTTCAAACTTTTTTCTTGCACCGGTATTCAGCACACGGGGCTTTTTCCATGTCCAGGGCTATGGAAAAAGTAGTGTACGTGCTTACATGGATCTTCCAGGGCAGCAACTACCTCAGTGCTTATGGCTATGGTATACTGCATCGCATGCACCATGCTTATGCCGATACTCCCGAAGATCCGCATTCACCCAAATACGACGAGAATTTCTTTAAAATGATGTGGAAGACCAAAACCACTTATACTGAAATCACCAACAAAACACTTAAGGTAGAACCCAGATTTACTAAAAACATACCTGAATGGACAACATTTGATACATTTGCCCGCTCCTGGGTTTCTCGTGTCGGTTGGGGCGCAGTTTATGTTTTATTTTACTGGCATTTTGCTACCGTATGGTGGCTGTGGTTGTTGTTGCCAGTACATTTTGTGCTGGCACCTATACACGGGGCCATAATCAACTGGTTTGCCCATATATATGGTTATCGCAATTTCGATGTAGGAGATACTTCTCGTAATTTTCTGCCTTTTGATTTTCTGATGATGGGAGAAAGCTACCATAATAACCATCACAAGTTCGGCTCTCGTGCCAACTTTGGCGGCATTCGTTGGCATGAGATCGATCCTACTTACTATATCATGCTGCTTTTGGATAAGTTGAAGATCATTAAACTGGCTAAGCAGAAATCCTTGCCCATAACATAGCTCATTTCCTCAATTTGGTTAAATTTATATTTCGTATAACCAATTGACTTTACTATGTTTTCCAGATCCTGTGAATACGCCCTACAAGGTATTTTATATATAACACTTCATTCAAAAAATGGTAATGCCGTAGGGCTGAAACAGATATCCGAATCTCAGAAAGTACCGCTTCATTTTTTAAGTAAAATTCTTCAGCAATTGGTAAAAGCCAAGATTCTTAGCTCAATAAAAGGTCCAAATGGAGGTTTCATGCTTAATGTTTCTCCCAATCGATTAAGACTTATAAAAGTGGTGGAAACAATTGATGGGCTGGATATTTTTGAGCGTTGTGGCATAGGTTTAAAAAAATGCTCAGATAAAACTCCATGCCCTATTCATTTCGACTTTAAGGTGGTAAAAGAAAAGATCCGTCAGGTGCTAACGGAAAAAACCCTGGCTGAATTATGTGATGACGTGGGAGAAGGATTGTCAATAGTGTCTTTTAGATAAGTTTAATTTCCTGTTTCCAAAACAGATTCATTACCGTTGACAGGCCTTGACGCCGTTTTTACCTATTTTGACCTCTGGTTTTAAAAATGTTCTAGACATTGAAGAATCGCATACTTTACATTTTCATTTTCCTTTCCATTATCGGAAATGCTCAGAACATTAAGCTTATTACTTATCCTGCTTCCAACGGCATTGAATATAAGGAGGGAATGCGGGTTTACTTAGGATCCGGTTCAAATACCGATAAAAGTTTCCAATACATTTCCAGGAATACTTCAGCAAGTGATGGAACAACCAATTTGCCAGCCACCTGGATCGGACAATTCATGGAGCTGAAGAGAATCAAACAAACCGGTACTAAAAATGCGGGGTATAAAGTTTACCTTATTTGCAAAGTCGCCTATACTGGAAACTATTGGATTGAGATAGAAAGCGCTATTGAGGCAGGGGAGGTGGTAAATCCCAAAGCGCCCAAATGATAGAATGTGTTGGTATATTAGTCTAACGGAAACAACCAAGGCATGATCAGTGAAGACATTATCCTGGAAAATAATCGAGTAAAACTATCTCCTCTCACCTTGGAAAACTATCATCAATTGATACCCGTAGCCTCACAGGAGAAATTAGTACAATATTCTCCGTTGGATATCCGAACTCCCCAGGCCTTGAGAAATTATGTAGAATTGGTATTGCAAGGAAAAGAAAAGCATAAAACCTATCCCTTCATTGTTTATAATAAAGCAACCGCCAATTTTGCCGGCTGCACAAATTATTTAAACATAGATTGGAAGAATAAGGTCTTGGAAATTGGTTCTACCTGGATTGGGAAAGAATACCACGGGTCGGGTCTAAATGGTGAGATGAAAAAACTGATGCTTGATTATGCATTCGGAGACATGGGATTCGAAAAAGTATCGTTTAGAATTGATGAACGAAATATTCGTTCCAGAAAGGCCGTAGAGAAACTTGGAGGTGTTTTGGAAGGAGTACTCCGAAAAAATGTTTATTTATTAGATGGATATAAACGCAATACCTGTTGTTATGGCCTCTTGAAAGAGGAATGGGGAGGAGATCACTCCAGTTTTTTTATCGGAAGCCCTTCTTCCTCCCAATGACGATAACCTCCGGTAAGATCATAGATTTCTTGAAATCCCATATTGTTTAAAACGTTACCGGTTTGGGCACTCCTGCCTCCGGCCGCACAATAGACTACTACCGGTTTGTCTTTATTCAGTTCCTTCATTTTGGACTCGAACTTGGGGTCGTAAAAATCAATATGATGTGCTCCCTCAATGATGCCAAAAGAAACTTCCTCAGGAGTACGTACGTCAACCAGTTGTAATCCCGGTTGTGTCATAAGTGCTATCAACTCTTCATTGCTTATCTTCTTTACTTCTTGTGCATTTGCAAGTCCACAGGAAAAAGCAACAAATAACCAGCTCACAACCAATAACTTATGCTTTATCATTTTAACTAAAAACTCAAAACTAAAAACTCAAAATTTCATAAGTATTTCTTGAGAATCTTTATCCCCTGATGAATCGCCTCTCTACCTGAAGATTCTATCCCATACCAACCTTTATACCCCGAATCCTGACTGATCTTAATCATCTGAGCAGATTGTTCTTCCGTAGGTTGGTTTCGGTAAGACTGTCCAAACGCATAGGGTATGGTTTTCTTGAGATAATCGATATTGTCAAATTCATCACTAGGTCCCCGCCAGTCGGGATAGGTGCCAAAATCAGGATCATCTACTTTTTTTAGCAGGCCCAACATCCAGTCTGGGTCGTTGCTTACGCCGCCATGGTTCTCAATACACACCTTGATACCTGCGGGTTTGGCATACTCCAATAGCATCTGGTAGGATTCGACAGCCCATTTCAAGGCTTCTTTTGGATCAGCATCTTTGGGGGCACGGCAATTGGTCCTGATAGCACCACATCCCAGGTAATGGGCAATATCTATCCATTTTCGGTGGTTCACGGCGAATTGTTTTCTCAATTCCTCTGATGGTTCAGCCCCATCGCCTTCAGCATCTACCATAATAAGCACCATTGCTACACCATGATCATCTGAATTCTGTTTTAATTGGTTGAGATAGTTGACATGGGGTACTTCAAACAAGGTATTGACGAATTCAATTCCATTCAGATCAAAAACTTCCCGAGCAATGCTGGGAAAATCAAGATTTTTCCATTTTCCGGCCTTGATCTCATCAACCAAAGCCCATTGTGCCAAGGATATATCGTCTTTTTTCATTATAGTGCTAGTTTTTGGTTCATTAAAACTTACCAGGGTGGAGGGCATAATGGCAGCACCAGTCAGTAAAGCAGATTTTTGAATAAAATCCCTTCGACTTCGCCTGTATTCGGGTATTACATCAGCTGAGCTCCCAGCCTGGCCGGTATGCTCTGGTAAGATATTTATTTGCTTCTTCATCATTGGTTATTTTCATACTTTTAGAATCATATTCCACCTGTTTACCTGCACGCAATGCAACAGCAGCCAGGTTTATGGTCTCGGTAACCGTTTCAGCTCTTATGAAGCTACCAGGAGATTGTTGGTTATCCAAAATTGCCTGTACCCAGGTTTTTTCTCGATATCGATCGATATTCTCCTCATCAATACTTTTAGGATTACTGTAACTATCCATTTTTGACTGTGGAATGATTTCAGGTTTCTCTCCCCGGAACCCTGCCAGTATTTTACCCTTATCACCCACAAACATCATCCCCTCATTAGGTATGTCCCGGTGATCCTGTGCTAATTCCTCCGGTGGGAAGGGTTTCATTCCACCATCATACCAGCAAAGATCAAATGAAGGAAGGCTTTCCTGTTTAGGGAATTTCAATCGGATAAGACAGCTTTGGGGGAATGCCACATCATTTTCCACCCATTTGTATACGTTGTCAACAGCCTCACGGGTGGTGGTACCAAATGCTCTGGCACTTGTTGGTGGTTTGTTAATACCAAATGCCTCAAACAACGGAAACAGGCTATAATGACCCATATCGGCGATGCTTCCTCCTCCAAAGTCATACCATCCCCGGAATACATTGTTAGTATAGTTTTGATGATAGGGCATGTCTGGCACCGGACCTAACCACAAGTCCCAGTTAAAACCATCTGGGATTGGCGGGGTGTCCTGGGGTCGTTTGGTCCATTGTTGCCATACCGGACGGTATGACCAGTTGTGTATCTCTTTCAGCTCTCCAATAACTCCATCTTTTATCCAGGATAAGATCAGATCATATTCAGGCCGCTCACTCCAAGCCAGCAAGTGGGTAACTACGCCGGTTTCTCGGGCTTTGTCAATGGTCAAACGGCCTTCTTCCATGCGGTTGGCAATGGGTTTGTGGGTAAGTACATTGATACCTTTCTCCATAGCTGCAATAGCAATGGGTGCATGCAAATGGTCTGGCGTCATGATTTTAATAGCATCAAGATCGTTTTCCTGGTCGAAAAGATCTCTGAAATCTTCGTAGGAGCTGACTCCGGAGTATTTACCCGAAGGTGTATTCTTTGCATAGTATTTTTCTACGTACTCTTTGCCCACATCTCTCCCACCTGGGATTCCTTTTATACCTTCCCACCAGGATTCGTCACCTAAAACCTTACGGATACCATTGCGGAGACCATGGGGTGACCAGTCGATATAGTTAGTAGTATATTTATTGACATCACATACAGTTACCAATTGGATCTTTTCGTTGGTTAGCAGTGAACCCATTTCACGCAGCCCCTGGGTGCCGCATCCGATGTTGGCTATATTGATCTTGTCCGATGGGGGTACATGTCCCGTTCCTGCAATAACATGACTGGGTACTATGGTAATGGTAGCTGTGGTCGCGGCTACGGCCTTAATGAACTGCCGTCGCTTTAGTTTGGATTTTGATTTCATAACGATCTTATTTATTGGTAATCCGGGTAACTAGGGAAGTCCTGGGCTAAGTTATTTGCGGGTTCACATTTAAGTGAATAGTAAATATAAGACACTGACAGGTAAATCCAAATCGATACCCAGCATAAATATTTATGTTGAAAATTTAGCTAAAGGAATTGTCTCACATGACCATATTTTTGTAGTTTCAGCACAAATACTACGCATGGCTAATCTATAAAATGAAAAAGAAGATTACCGGAGTGTTGCCCATTATCCAGACACCATTTAAGGATAATGATGAAATTGACACTGAAAGCCTGATTCGGGAAATCGATTGGGTGTATGAGCACTCCTGTAATGGTTTCGGACTGGCAATGGTTTCTGAACTATTGCGCTTGACAAAGGATGAACGGGTAGATACAACTTACCAGGTGGCCGAGCTTAACCAACAGCGAGGTGCAGTTATTATTAGCGTTGGCGCCGAAAGTACTAAGGAAGCGTTGTTTTATGCCCGTCATGCAGAAAAAGCGGGGTGCGATGCCATTATGGCGATTCCACCTATTTTATCCAATATGCCTGAACCAGCTTTGGAGAGATACTTTTGTACGCTGGCGGATGAAATAGACCTACCCCTGATCATCCAGGACGCTTCTGGTTATGTTGGTCAACCTATCAGAATTGATTTATTTGTTAAACTACTGAATAGGTATAACAACGAGAAAATACTGTTTAAGCCTGAAGCGTCACCTCTTGGCCCGAACCTTTCCCGACTTAGAGATGTGTCACAGGGCCGCGCCAAAATATTTGAAGGGTCCGGCGGTATTTCGCTGGTCGATAGCTACCGTCGAAAGATAGCAGGGACTATGCCTGGTTGCGACTTACTTGATGGCATTGTCGCACTGTGGAAAGCGCTTGAAAAAAAGAATGAAGATCGAATTTATCAACTCTTTTTACCAATTTGTGCTATCATTGCAATTCAGGCACAGGCAGGCCTCGATGGATTTATTGCCATTGAAAAATATATTTTAAAGAAAAAAGGGATTTTTACCACTACAAAAAGACGTACCCCTTATTCCTGGGAATTAGATAGAGAAACCGAACAAGAGATCGACCGGCTGCTTTTGTTGTTGGACAAAGCATTATAGCCAGTTTTTCAAGATGATACAAATAACGAACAATCACCAATTATTAAATAATGAAAATGAAGATGAAAATGAGACAGTGGTGCTTGACATTAATGATGTCAGGTGTGATGATATTTGGCTGCAGCCAGGATACTGAACAATTTGACGTTTTAACAGCGGAGAATAGTCAACTGAGTATTAGTTACGATCAGCAATTGGTGGAAACTCGAATGGCGGTAGAAAGAGCCGACAGTTTGCAAACTATAGTACATGATCTGGACCAGGAAGTACATGAGTTAAGAGGAGATGCCCCCGTTTATAAGGCCAGTGATGCAGACAAAGAAGCCATTGAAACCTTGGTAAAAAACCTTCACAAAGGATGGGCTGCTATGTTTGAGACCGACGACACCAATGATGTCTTAAAGTATTTCCTTCCTAAGTACACTACCAGTGCTATCAGGATCAACACAGAAAACATACCCTCGGTACGGAGAAAAAATAACAGCAATTTTGAAGAATTCCTTAAACAGCTGATTGATGCTAATAGCATTTCTTTGTCTTTTGGCGAAACGAAGTTTCTGTATACTGAAGTAAAGGGAGATATCTTCGTAACCACTTACCGGACCAGATTGAGGGTTTATGAAAATAACAAACAAAGACACACCAGTTCTTTGGTTACTCAACTGACCGGAGCGCGCCAAGGTGAATGGAAAGTGGGTGATTACCACTGGGTGACATTTAACTATTAACTTTAATTAATTGTATTAAACACCTAATAATCACATAAATATACTTTGTTAATTTACAATTACCTTAATTATTGTTTAGGTGGCGGAGTACAGGACAGAATCTGAAGCGGTTGCGCTTACCCAAAAATTGCGGTCCAAACTGGACGGGGAAGTACTTGATGATCATTACACCCTTGGCATGTATGCTACCGACGCCAGTATATACCAAATCAAACCCAAGGTAGTAGTTTTCCCAAAGCACCATCAGGATGTGGGGCATGCAGTAGCTATAGCCCGGACCGAACAGGTGACCATATTGCCACGAGGTGCCGGCACCAGTTTGGCAGGTCAGGCCGTAGGCGCTTCCATGATACTGGATTTTTCCAAGCATATGAATAAAATGCTTGAAGTAAACCCAGATGAGCGTTGGGTAAAAGTTCAGCCGGGCTTGGCCCGCGACGATCTCAACGCCACGCTGGCATCACATGGTTTGCATTTTGCGCCAGATCCAGCCACCAGCAGTCGAGCCAATGTTGGCGGAATGGTTGGGAACAATAGTTCCGGAACCAAGAGTATACTTTATGGCAAAACTGTAGATCATATCCTTGAGGCCAAAGTGCTGTTAACTGATGGTACAGTGATGGACTTGTCTTCAAAAACACCCAAAGAATACAGCGCCGCAATAGAGAAAGGTGGAAGGGAAGCTGAGGTATATGAGAAATTTGAAAAAATCATAGAGTACAATCGCCAAGAAATTGAATCTCGCTTTCCTAAAGTAATGCGAAGGGTTGGCGGCTACAATCTGGATGAATTTGTAGGAGATAAAGCATGGAACCTCAGTAAGGTTATATGTGGGAGTGAGGGAACGCTGGCAACAATTTTAGAATTGAAGCTGAACCTGGAGCCATTACCGAAATGCAAGTGTGTTTGTGTGGTACATTATGCAGCGTTAATAGAGGCCATCCAGGCGGTAGCTACCATGCTGCAGTTTAGACCCTCTGCAGTGGAGATACTGGACAGTGTAGTAGTGGGATTGAGCCAGGAGAATCTTACCACCAGACGGCACAGTCATTTCATTATTGGGGACCCGGCAGCCATATTGATAGTGGAGTTTTATGGAGAAACTAAAGAGGATGTGCTGGGACGGGCTGAAGCAATGATAGAAGACCAAAAAGCAAGAAATCTGGGATATGCTTATCCATTATTTCCTGAGGGACCGGAGTATGATGATGTATGGATAATCCGGAAAAAAGGCCTGGGCCTTATGTTGGGGATCAAAGGTGAGAAGAAGCCCCTTCCTTTTATAGAAGACGCGGCTATTCCCACTCAACATCTACCAGAATACATTGACCAAGTACTAAAAGTTTGTAAAAGGCATGGTGCAGAGGCAGCCATGTACGCACATGCAAGTGTAGGAGTAATCCATGTCAGACCTATCCTTGATTTAAGAACAGCGGAAGATATTGAAAAGCTAAAGAATATTTCAGAAGACACTTTTGAGCTGGTTCGAAAATACGGTGGATCCTGGAGTGGAGAACATGGAGATGGTCTGGTAAGAAGTGCTTTTAACCGCAGATTCTTTGGAGAACAGCTCTACCAGGCTTTTCTAGAGGTGAAACAACTGTTTGATCCTCAAAACCTTATGAATCCAGGCAAAATAGTTGAAGCTCAACGTATTGAAGAGAATCTTAGATATGGAGTAGGCTATGCGGATCAGACTATAGATACGGAGTTTAAATACCGTCAGGAGGGAAGTTTTAAGGAGGCTGTTCACATGTGTACCGGCGTAGGGGAGTGTCGAAAAATTCTTGGAGGGACTATGTGCCCCAGTTTTAAGGCCACCAGAGAAGAGGAACATTCTACCAGAGGAAGGGCCAATGCACTGCGTTTGGCAATGTCAGGCCAAATGGACCATGAGGGTATTACCAGTAAACGTTTGCGCGAGGTAATGGATCTTTGTCTCTCATGCAAAGCCTGCAAATCAGAATGCCCCAGCAATGTGGATATGGCAAAAATGAAAAGTGACGTCAGTCAGAAATATTTTGACCAACACGGGACCTCTCTCAGGGACCGGATGATCAGGGACTCATCAAAGATGGCTGCGCAATTTGCTGGTTGGAAAGCAGGTGTATTAAATCAAGTGCAAAAAACCGGGCTCTTCAGGTATTTACTGGAGAATCTGGCTGGATTTGACAAACGCCGGGTTTTACCGGCATATACAAAAGAACCCTTTTATAAATGGTTTGAGCAGAGGAAACCTGGAAATATCCCATTTTCTAAAAAGGTAGTATTATTTGCTGATACCTATCTGAATTATCATGAACCAAATATTGGTATGGCCGCTTCGGATTTGTTGGAAGGTTGCGGGTATCAGGTGTTGTTGGGCCATGTAGGTTGTTGTCAGCGCCCCAGAATATCGCATGGCTTTTTACGTGAGGCTAAAAGTGATGGTACCAAAACAGCTCTGGGGCTTAAACAGTGGCTGGACCAGGGTTATACGGTAGTAGTTTGTGAGCCCAGTTGCGCATCAGCGCTAAACGACGACTTGCCGGACCTGATTGATGACCCTGAACTGGCGGAGTCCCTAAAAAACGGAGTAAAAATGATCGATGTATTTCTGTCGGAAGAGATGGAAGCAGGGAGACTCAAGGTTGAGCTGGAATCAATTCCGGAAGCGGTGGCCATTCATGGACATTGCCACCAAAAGGCATTATATGGAACCGGAGTCTTAGAAAACATATACGGTCATACATCCAAGAATTGTCAGGAAATCCCTTCCGGGTGCTGTGGTATGGCCGGGTCGTTTGGTTATGAGCGGGAGCATTATGAGATATCCAAGAAAATTGGAGCAGAGGTGTTGTTTCCAGCGGTTAACCAGTTAAAAGATTCACATACAGTGGTAGCCAATGGCTTCAGCTGCCGGCATCAGATCCAACATTTTACGGGAGTCAAAGCCAAGCATTGGGTACAGACGGTGAGGGTGAAGAATTGACGATTGACCAATTGACCATTTAGCAATTAAAAATTAAAAACTAAAAACTAAAATTTTTTCAAGGGTCTCTCTTCAGGACTAATAGTGGAACATGCCCCAGCAACGTCAATTTCTTGGTTACGCTTATATGGAAGAATTTCCCAAAAAAGCCGTTTTCCTTTCTAAATACAATTAATAAATCTGCAACGGATTTGGAAACATATTGGTCCAGGGCTTCTCCAACATCATCACCAGATATCTCTGTAATGCTATGTGGAATATCATCTTGTTGCAATCCCATTGAGGCTTTTCCTGGTTCGTCATGCTCCCCCTGAACATGTACGACTTGGAAATTGGATGCTGGATCTGGGGAATATATTTTCCGAAGTATCTTTAGATTTTTTTCTGCAATATGATCAAAATCCGAACCCAGGACTATATTTTTGTATTTTGAAAAATTTGCTTTGGGTGGAATTACTAAAACCGGACTGTGTACCCTCAATGCTACATCCGAAGCTTTACTGCCAAATAATTTCTCTACCATACCTGTTTCTCCCAGTGATCCCATCACCACCAAGGTGTCGTTATAGTCTTCAATTTGCGAGTTTATAGCTTCTACCAACCCGGTATGGACGGACTTTTCATGAAAATTGAATCGTGCTGATATGCCGGCTTCTTTAATTTTTCTGATCCATTTATCTAATCCTTTTTCTGAGTCTCGCTGCATGACCCGGTCAATTGAACCCAGAGTGGCTGCGCTGGCATGGGGAGCCTCATAGGAGTTCAATATAATCATTTCCCTGATCCCCAACATTTCTCCCAGATCAGCAGCATACAACAATGCATTCCAGGCACCTTTTGAAAAATCGGTTGGTACAATTATCTGCTTCATATCATTAAATTCCAGCCAATAATACTAATTTAGTCCCTTAGACCAAAGATAATTCATTATTCCTTTTAATGATCTGATTACGCAAACAGTACTAACTTTCCACCAATTCAGATCGGCCGTTTGGTAAATCCATACATATAAGTGTTCTCCCCTTTTGCTTTAAGAAACTGTTACTCTTTATAACTGTAGCAGCCGCCAATTTGGTTATTTTATTTCCATTATGGAATACTGGGTTACGAAACCGTTTCTCTATGGAAAAAGTAAAATCTTTAGCTCCAAATGGGGTATCAATCACTAAACCTCCGGATGATTTTTCGAAGGAAACAAATTCCTTGGCTGCCCAATACTGGGCTATTTCACTTAACTTCATCCAATAGATGGAGTCTCCATATTTTTGTTCAAGACGGTCAACCACTGTTTTGAAAATATTGAACCCCAACCTGTCACCATTATAGTAAATCCCCGGCCAGTGACAGACCAAACAGGCAGGCTCTCCGCTGTCTATAACTTCAACCATCCTGCCTGACTGGAGGTCCTTGGTAATGAATTTTTCAGTATCCCCAGGTGTCAGACCATCCCAACCTCCAAACCAATCTGAAGTACAGCCGATGATGTGCACCGAACAAGACGGATTTTCAGATTGAAGGTTTTTATGTTGCATCACTACCGGGACCACACTCTTTTCTTTGTCCGTAATCACATTTCTGAAAAAATGACTAACACTGGTGTTATAAGTTTCATTTACAGCTTCCATGGTGGCAGTGGCCAAATTTGACATGTTTCTGCTGCCAAACCCACCAGGGGTAGTTACACCATCACAGTAAAAGCCTGCTTCTTTTAATATATTCAATGCATAAGCCAAATATTCTGTCAATTCATCGGAGCTCTTATTCTGACTCCATTCCCAGTTTTCCATAAAATCGGGTGTTGCCTCAGCAAAGGGTAGTCCGGTTTTCACATTGATTACCCGGGTATGGCTGATCATTTCCGGATGAATATCCCAGTTTCTGGTAACCTCGTTTCGAACCAGGTCAAGACTATTTTTTAACTCTTCTTTGGACCAGCCAGGTATAAATCTATGGAGCCATCCGGTGCATGCTGGATAAGGCACCATACTGTACTTCCCTTTTACACCATGAGCATCGCACCACTCAATAAATTCCATCACGAAAGAATCCGGGATTTCCCTTGGTAATTTCCGCCAGTGCTGGAGATAGTTTTTTGGGAAATACTTCGGCAAACTGGGGAATACCATAGTATGCCAAATTCACCAAACTGGTGGAGTCGTCAATAATCATACTTACCGGTACCCGTCCTAAGGGATTGAGTATTTTAACCTCATCATCCTTAATAGACACATTTTGCAGTGACTCTAAGGTGGGCCGTATTGACAATGCTGAAATTGCAGAACTTTGTATAAATTTTCGCCTATCCATGTTACTTCAATGTCAGTGGTGTATACTAGCAATAGTTTTGTACATATCATACATATGTAGTATCAATCCTTCAGTCGGTCTTAAAAATGAAAATATGAATAGATATTCATATAAAGTATTATCTTTGCTGCCAACAACACCCAACCCGAAGTTAATATCAGCTTAAAACGATTCCTTCCCATACTTGATTGGCTTCCAAACTACCAGTCAATTAACCTCAATGGAGATCTGTCTGCCGGGCTCACAGTAGGGGTTATGCTGATTCCACAGGGGATGGCCTACTCCATGCTGGCTGGTCTGCCGCCGATCTACGGTTTATACGCGTCCACGCTACCTCTGATCATGTATGCCATTTTTGGTACTTCCAGACAGCTAGCGGTGGGACCGGTTGCCATGGTGGCTTTGCTGATCGCTACCGGAATTAGTACCCTGGCGGAACCTGGCAGTGAGCAGTTTGTGACTTTGGCCATATTGCTGGCTTTGTTGGTGGGAGCCATTCAACTATTGCTGGGGCTGTTTCGACTGGGATTTATCGTAAATTTTTTGTCACACCCGGTAATCAGTGGGTTTACCTCCGCCGCGGCGCTGATCATTGGCCTAAGTCAATTAAAACACCTATTGGGCATTGATATACCACGGAGTAGTTACATACACAAGATTTTATTTGATGCAGTTAATAATATTGAATTTGTTAACCTGCCGACATTAGCTATTGGCCTTACCGGCATTTTGGTGATCATCTTGTTAAAAAGATTCCGCAAGTCCATTCCGGGCCCCTTGGTGGCGGTGTTGTTAGGAATAGGGGTAGTGTACTGGCTGAAACTCCATCAAATTGGAGTAAAAATTGTGCAAGAAGTGCCACAAGGGCTGCCGGGGTTTTCCTTGCCCAATATAGATACAGAAGCTGTTTCTTCGCTGTTACCAATCGCAGTTACTATTGCATTAGTAGGTTTTATGGAATCTATTGCGGTGGCAAAAGCTATTCAATCCAAACACAAAGATTATCAGGTAGATGCTAATCAGGAATTAATTGCTTTGGGCATGGCCAACTTGGTTGGCTCATTATTCAAGTCGTTTCCTACGGTAGGCGGGTTCTCACGGACTGCCGTGAATGATCAGGCAGGAGCTAAAACAGGTTTGGCATCCATTATCAGCGCCGTATTGATAATATTGACTTTGTTGTTTCTGACTCCTTTGTTCTACTATTTACCGCAGGCCATTTTAGCGTCTGTGATTATGGTAGCGGTATTTGGACTGATCGATTTTAAAGAGGCAGCACATTTATGGAGTACTGACCGTACTGATTTTTTCATGTTGTTGACCACTTTTCTGACCACTTTAGGATTAGGCATAGAACAAGGTATAATGGTGGGGGTGGTCTTGTCATTGGCTATGGTTATTTACCGCAGCGCCTATCCTCATATCGCCTCCTTAGGTAAAATGCCCTATACAAATTACTACAGAAATGTCGAACGATTTCCCCAGGCTGAACAAAGACCCGATATTTTGGTGATACGTTTTGATGCGCCATTGTATTTTGCTAATTCAAATTTCTTCAAAGACAATTTGATGCAAATGGTCCAGCATAAAGGCCCTGAGCTAAAATTGGTAATATTAAATGCTGAAGCCATAAGCAGCCTGGATTCAAGTGCTGTTCATATGCTCTTTGATGGGGTAGGTGAGTGCAGAGAAGCAGGGGTCAACATAAATATTGCAGGACCGATTGGGCCTGTTAGAGATACTCTGTACAAAAGTGGTTTGATCGATTTGATTGGGGAAGACAACATATTTATGCATGTACATGATGCTGTGGTACACTATGACCAGGACAGTAAGCAGTCATTACCTCAGAATAAAAATGCTGCACAATCCAATGTAGGGAGTCATACCGCCCAGGGCAACTTATGGGATTAGTTAATAAATAACATAAGAAAATATGAACATATATTCATATATATCGTATATTTGAATATGAGAACAGGAACGTTAGATACAAAAAAAGTGGAAAAAGTAGCATTCATATTAAAAGCTATTGGGAATCCGTTGCGGTTGAGCATAGTAGATTTGCTGAGTCTCTATGAAGATCTTTCAGTGAACGAAATAAGCAAACTGCTGAATGCGGAGCAGTCCCTGGTATCCCATAATCTTTCCTATATGAAATTAAGAGGAATCCTGGCCAGTCGTAGAGACGGGAAACGAATCTACTATCGATTAAAGCTAAAGGAGGTATTGAAAGTGATTGAGTGCATGGAAAATTGCGATCTGGACACTATTTGATAAACCAAACTAATCGGTAATATCTTCGAAATTGAACAATAATGACATAAAATCCATCCCCATGAAAGTCATGCAGTTTTATGACAAGGCCTTAGGCCACGCATCATATGCCATTTTAAGCCAAGACGCAGTAGCGCTGGTGGACCCGGGCAGGGACCCTCAGCCCTATATTGATTTTGCCGAATCAAACGGGGCCAGGATCATAGCGGTTTTCGAGACTCATCCGCATGCTGATTTTGCCAGTTGCCACCTGGAGTTGCATAACAAGCTGGGGGCGAAGATTTATATAAATCCTAAGGTTGGAGTATCCTATCCTTTTGAACCCATGGAAGACGGTGATGAAGTAAAAATTGGTGAAGTAACTGTAAAGGCCTTATTCACTCCGGGTCATTCTCCTGATCACAATTCCTATTTGTTGATGGATGAAATGGGAAAACCTCATTCGGTTTATACTGGAGACTCCTTGTTTGTAGGTGATGTGGGACGACCTGACTTGCGGGAAGGTGCCGGGCATATCCAGATGGAAAGAGAAAATTTGGCCAAAATGATGTACAATTCATTAAAACAAGTTTTTGAACCATTGGAAGATGATGTTTTGGTTTATCCGGCTCATGGGGCAGGTTCTTTATGCGGTAAACAGATGGCCGAGGACACCTACAGTACTATTGGCCAGGAAAAAGAGCAAAACTGGGCTTTTCAGGTTGCCGATGAGAAGTTGTTTGTGAAATCGCTGTTGGAGGACCAGCCTTTCATACCGAAGTATTTTCCTTACGAGGTGGAAGTTAACAGGGCGGGGAGCGCCCCATATGAGGAAAGTGTAACAGCGGTACCAAGATTGGAAAAAAACGCGGTTTTGAATTCCGGGACCCTGGTAATTGATACCCGCCCGCAAGAAGAATTTAAAAATCCTGGTCACCTGGATAAAGCACTAAACATAATGGAGGGAGATAAATTTGAAACCTGGTTGGGATCAATTGTTGGACCTGAGGAGCGATATTACCTGGTAGCAAAGAATGATCAGGAGTTGGATAGTGTAATTAGAAAAGCCGCCAAAATAGCCTACGAAAAGAATATAGCCGGGGCTTTGGTAATGGCAACTGATCAATTTGAAACACCCAGAGAATTGCTGGATTTAGAAGATTTTAGAAATCAGCATGACAAGTATTTTGTGGTGGATATCCGAAATGCTACCGAGTTTCGCTCAGGGAAGTTCTTTGATCATGCCGTTAATATTCCGTTACATGAATTACGTGAAAAAGCGCACCAGATCACTACTGAAAAACCCATTGTGGTACACTGTGCCGGGGGGTACCGGTCCGCGGCTGGTTATAGTATTTTATCTGCGGCACTACCTGAAAATAAAGTATATGATCTGAGTGAAGCAGTGGAAGAATTTGTTGAAAAATCTAAGATCTGAGATCCGAGATCTGAGATCTGAGATCTAATCTAGTTTCAAATTAAATAATATGATAGAATTTATTAGTCAACCCTGGCCTTGGTATGTAGCTGGCCCGCTGATTTCACTGGTCATGTTCATGTTGCTCTACTTTGGCAACAATTTTGGCGTTTCCGCCAACCTTGCTACCATGTGTTCCATTGCAGGAGCTGGAAAAGTAGCTGAATTCTTCAACTTCGACTGGTCAAAGCGAATTTGGAATTTAGTATTTATTGTTGGTGGATTGATTGGCGGGTTTGTGGCACACCGATATTTGACCATTGAACCGGGAATTGAACTTACCGAGGCAACCATAGTTGCCTTGAATGAACTGGGGATTGACAATCCTGGAGCTGAGTATGTTCCGAGCTCTATTTTTTCTTGGCAAACCCTGTTCTCACTAAAAGGACTGATCATTTTGGTGGGCGGTGGCTTCTTAGTAGGGTTTGGTGCCCGCTATGCGGGCGGTTGTACTTCGGGTCACGCCATAAGCGGCATTAGTGATTTGCAGATACCCTCCATGATCGCAGTAACTGGGTTTTTTATTGGTGGATTGATTATGACCCATCTTTTCCTGCCCATTATATTTAATCTTTAAAGGCTGAATTAAACATGAAATACATAAAATATTTAGTAGTAGGGGTGTTCTTCGGGATTGTAATGAGCAAATCTGAGGTGGTCTCCTGGTATCGTATTTACGAAATGTTTCGATTTGATTCCTTTCATATGTATGGGGTGATCGGATCTGCCATAGTGATTGGAATAATATTCATTCAATTGATCAAAAGAACCCATATGAAGTCACTTGTTGGATCTGAGATTACTTTTACTCCGAAAAACAGGAGTATTGCCCGCTATCTAATTGGGGGTATCATATTTGGACTGGGCTGGGCACTTACCGGAGCTTGCCCCGGGCCTATGTTTGTTTTGGTTGGCCATGGAGTAGGAGTAATCCTGGTGGTTATTGCCAGCGCTACTTTAGGCACCTTTACTTATGGTGTGTTAAGAGATAAATTACCTCATTAATCCTTGATCAAGATGAAACAAAACAGCAAATTTTCTGATTTGATCAATAGCGACAAACCAGTGTTGATCGATTTCTCAGCAGAATGGTGCGGGCCATGCAAAATGATGCCCCCTATTTTGGATGAGCTAAAATCTCAAATGGGAGATAAGATAAGAATAGTAAAAATTGATGTAGATACCAATCCTGAAGTAGCACGAAAGTATCATATTCAAGGAGTGCCTACATTAGCGGTATTCAAAAATGGTGAGTTAATGTGGCGTCAGTCCGGAGTGCAACAAGCTTTCCAATTAAAACAGGCAATTGAGCCCTTTCTTTAAAGAAAAAACAAAAACATGGAAAATTATAAAGTGCTAATTATTGGTGGAGGAACTGCAGGAATCACTGTAGCAGCCCAATGGAGGGATCTTAGATCTCAGATGTCAGATCTCAGATCTCAGATCTTAGGTCTCAGATCTTAGATTTTAGATCTCCACACCTTTCCTTCATGATTGATAAGCCAGATCTGCCCTCTCGTTCCTGGCCAGGTGATGAGGTATTGGTTGTCTGTTAGCTCCAATTTAACGGATTCGGGCACTTCAATAGGTTCATACTTTCCTTTGGACTCATGAATCTCTCGCAATTGGTAATACAACAGACGCAGTTTCCATTTGATCTCCTCATCCGGGTTTTTAATAAATTCTTGAGTGCCTTTGGCCGGGTTTTGATCACTAAACTGTAGAAATCCCCACATTTCAGGCATATGCATATTGATGGCACCCTGCGGTGACCAAACCCAGTTGTGTTCGGGAAGGGGTTTGCCGGTATCTGGGTTTATCTTTTTTTGATATTTATCATCGGATAATAGCAAATCCCACTGGACCCGCGAGAAATTAATGCGCCATTGATCCCCATCAACCGGCAGTTTCTTGCCTGGTGCATTTTGTTTTAAGATCGACCAGGGCAAGGCCATTTCTATGGTCCACTTTTTATCGGTATCCGATGGATCATTCAGGGTGCCATTCAGCTTGATGCCTAATTGCAAACCACGGACGTCCCATGCTGTCATAGCAGGTCCCTGGTCGCGATAGGGTTTGATAAGCATCAGATCCCATACTGTACCCAGAGCGTTTACCTCAATTTCAGAATACTGATGTGAGTCGCCATCAGGGTCAATAAAAACTTCAAAATCATTATCATGAAAGATGATGGTGTCTCTTTGCTTTAATGTGGCCCATAGATGTGGTTCCTCCAACTCAGCCCCGATATACAAGTATTCTGAATCCCAAAGCATTTTTACCCTGGTTCTGTAGGTTGGTAGTGGCATCTGTGGGCCTTCTATGTCTACAAAATCGTCACTCCATTTAGCCGCCTTCCAGTCCTTTTCATCCAAACGTCCGTCTATCTTTATTTCCTGCTCAGCAGTAAAACACAGGTATTCTCTAAAGGGAGGGAGGCCTTGCCCGGATAAAGAAAAATACCAAAGATTAATTAATACAACTATGGTAATGGATCGTTTCACTTTGACAGATTGGAGTAAATGGTTTCCAGTAATTCACCTTCATGGTCCTGGCTATATTCCCAGAACATGATACCCGCCAGCCCTTTGGTTGAGATAAATTCGCATTTGTGTTTTAGTGATTCCGGATCATCATAGGTTATAACAGTGGAGGAATCAGCTTGCCACAAGTAAGGAGCTTTGGCATCTTCGTCCCATTTTTTTGCAAACCCCTGATTATCCACCAAATCAGATAGGGCACTATAAGACAGTGAAAATCCGTCACCGTGTGGGCTATTAAGAATTTGATCAGAGTTCTCCACCTCTTTCCAACCTCTACCGTAGAAAGCGGCACCCAAAACCAATTTGTTCACTGGTATTCCTGCTGCAATATGCTCTTCAACCGCCTGAGCGCTACTTTGACGGGAGCCACTTGTAGAAGAATGAAATAAATTGGTATGGTGACCAGTGGTCGGGCTTCCGCCGGTAAAATAATCATAGGTCATTATATTGACGTAGTCAAGGTATTGGTGGGCTATTGACATTTCAGTATGGTCCAGATAAGTTTGGTTAGCGCCACTGGCAATGGTAAGCAGGTATCTGTTGGAATCGGAGCGGCCATCCTTTTCACTTTGGGCATCCAGCTTTTCACGAACCGCTTTCAGCATTAAAGTGAAATTTTCCTTGTCTTCAGGCCGGAACACGTTGTCTTCTCCCAGTTGCCCGGGGTATTCCCAGTCCAGATCAACTCCGTCAAGTTTATGTTTCAACATAAACTGCAAAGCACTTTGCGCAAATTTCTCACGTGATTCAGCAGTTAGAGCGGCATCCGAAAAGTGATCTGACCAGGACCATCCGCCCACGGATATTAGAATTTTCAAATGCGGATATTCAGATTTAAGTTTTTGTAAAGTCATAAAGTTAGCAGCATCTGAGTCTCCGCCTTCTACCACTTTTCCGTCCCTTATGTTGGCAAAGGCATAGTTGATATGCGTGAGTTTATCAGCCTGTATCTGTTCAAAATCCAGGACTCTGGAGCCCATTATGTAGGCAATGATCAGGTGGTCTGTATTTGGGAGCGCAGGTGACTTATCATGTTTTTGATTACTACAAGATGATAGAGCGGTTAATGCTATAAATATTAGGCTATAAAGAAAGTTAGTCATCAGGGAAAAACTAGGGTAATTATAATTCATAAAGATAAATGCTCAACAAGGAAATGAAGGATATCAGCAAAAACATACTATGACCATAAAATCTTGCTTTTGAACAACTGTACCAAACATCTGAATAATACTACCAATAGTTTATGAAGCAAATCATTTACTTTGACATTGTATAAAGGTAGTAATTATTTGATAGGTAATTCATTACGAAATCGATTGAAAAAGGCCAAATATTAGTGTCAGAATCTGTGGCCAGTATAATAAGTTCAAAAAATGATATTAATACTAAATTAATGGGTTTTAGAAAACTTAAAAATGTCAAAAACCGTATGAAAGTATATTCAAT
>CAZAWQ010000106.1:0-8401 GCA_964488585.1 uncultured Roseivirgaceae bacterium | reverse complement strand
AGACCAGGTTGTAAAGACGCCCAACAGGGTAGCTCTGGATTTCAAAGGTGATCAATTAACTTATAAACAGTTGAACGAGAAAGCTAATCAGTTGGCTAGTCATTTAAGGACTCAGGGAGTGGGTCCTGAAAAAATCGTGGGGATATTGATGGACCGTTCTCTGGAAATGGTAATCGCCATTTATGGGATACTTAAGGCAGGTGGGGCATATATGCCAATAGATCCAGAATATCCTCGAGAGAGGATCAACTTTATGATTGAAAATGCAAATCTGGATCTGGTCATAACTTCGGATGCATTGGTAGATAAAGTTAAAAAAGAGGGAGTTGTTGCCTTAAAGCTTGATTCAGAGTGGAATCTCATCCAGGGTTATAGCACAGATAACCTGGACCATCTTATAAACAAAAATAATCTTGCCTATGTTATTTATACTTCCGGTTCAACCGGAAGACCAAAAGGGGTAATGAATGAACATCAAGGTATTTGTAATCGATTGATCTGGATGCAGGAGGAATTTCAACTTGAAGAAAATGACCGAGTGCTACAAAAGACGCCATTTAGCTTTGATGTTTCTGTTTGGGAGATTTTTTGGCCCTTGCTTTATGGCGCCAGACTGGTAATCGCTAAGCCTGATGGGCATAAAGACAGTGCGTATTTGGTAGATATCATCAAAGCTGAAAATATTACCACCATACATTTTGTTCCCTCAATGTTGCAGATCTTTGTTGAAGAGGATGGAGTGACTGAGTGCTCTTCTTTAAAAAGGGCCATTTGCAGTGGAGAGGCATTGGGATATGATTTGCAGGAAAAATTATTTAAAAAGTTAGAATGCGAGCTGCATAATTTATATGGACCCACGGAAGCTGCCGTTGACGTCACTTCCTGGAAGTGCCAAAGAAAGTCATCCTTTAGAAGGGTGCCCATTGGTAAACCAATATCCAACACCCAAACCTACATACTGGACAAGCAAATGCAATTGGCTCCTATAGGCGTACCTGGAGAGCTTTATTTGGGAGGAGTACAGGTGGCCAGAGGTTATTTAAATAATGCAGAACTTACTGGAGAAAGGTTCTTACAGGATACTTTTTCCAACGATGATGGAGCGAAAATTTACAAAACAGGGGATTTAGTTCGTTATTCAAAAAATGGAAACATCGAATATATAGGGAGGACTGATTTTCAAGTAAAGGTTCGGGGATTTAGAATAGAGTTGGAAGAGATCGAACAAGTGCTGTTATCAAACCCCTTCATTACAAAAGCTGTAGTGATTGTAAGAAATGATCTGCCAGGCGATGCCCAGCTAGTAGCATACATCGTATTTGAGGGAATGGATTATTCGGAAACAGAACTTAGGACACAGTTGAAGCAACAACTACCGGAATACATGGTTCCTGGCTATTTCGTTAGGCTGGTGGATTTCCCAATAACTGTAAATGGAAAACTAAACAGATTAGCACTTACTTTGCCAAAAACGTCAATCAATGCTAAAGGTACTGTTAAAGAACCGAAAGGCGATTTGGAACGAAAAATTGCAGAAATATGGAAAGACATTTTGGAAATTGAAAATGTAGGTGTAGCGGATAATTTCTTCGATATAGGAGGGCATTCCCTTCTGATGACTAAGGTCCACAAAAAATTGAAACAGCACCTACAAAGTGAATTGTCAATCATTGAACTGTTTAAATACCCTACAATTAAGTCCATAGCTGGATTTTTGAGCACAAATGACACTGCCCCGATGTTAGATAATAAGATACAGGAACGGGTAAGAAGACAAAAACAATACATTTTTCAAAAACGACGGTCTGCCAAATAAACTATAGATATAATGAGCAGTAATCCAGAACCCATAGAAAGCATTGCCATAATCGGTATGGACGGCCGATTCCCTGGGGCAAACAATATAAATGAGTTTTGGGAAAACTTAAAAAACGGGGTGGAATCCATTGCTCGATTCACGGATGAAGAATTATTGCAAATTGGAGTTCCACCCGAAGTCGTTAACGATCCGGATTATGTAAAGGCGGGGACGGTTTTAGAAGATATAGATTTGTTTGATGCAAACTTTTTTGGTTATAACCCGAGGGAAGCAGAACTAACCGATCCTCAGCAACGATGGTTCTTAGAATCCGCCTGGAAAGTCTTTGAGGATGCTGGGTACCACCCAGAGATATTTCCTGGACCTATTGGAGTATTTGCAGGATCCAGCACCAATGACTATGGAGATCATTTTCCTTCAAAAGGATATAATACGGTCATTGAGGATTATCAGAAAATGATAGGTAATCAAAAAGAATATTTGACTACCAGAATATCCTATAAACTAAATCTAAAAGGACCCAGTTTTAGTGTTCAAACCGCATGTTCGACCTCGCTGGTGGCAGTATCATTGGCCAGTCAAAGCTTACTTACCTATCAATGTGATATGGCACTGGCTGGGGGTGTTAGTATAACCTTACCTCAAGACCAAGGATATTTTTACCAAGAAGGTATGATTCTTAGCCCCGATGGACATTGCAGAGCATTTGATGCAAATGGTAGGGGTATTGTAGCTGGGAGAGGGATGGGCTTAGTGCTCCTTAAGAGATTATCTGAAGCAATTGAAGATGATGATCACATTTATGCGGTTATAAAGGGAACAGCAATAAACAATGATGGTGCGTTAAAAGTTGGTTTTACCGCTCCAAGTGTAGAGGGGCAGACCGAAGTAATCACCACCGCTCAGGAATTTGCTGAAATCGATCCTAAAACCATTACCTATATTGAAGCTCACGGTACTGGAACCCCCCTCGGAGATCCCATAGAAATAGCAGCACTTAATCAAGTATTTGGACCCAGTAATAGAACTTATTGTGCCATTGGGTCAGTGAAATCCAATTTTGGACATCTTGATGCGGCGGCAGGAATAGCTGGACTAATAAAAACTGCCCTGGCCCTATATCATCGACAAATACCACCATCTATTAACTTCGAAAAGCCCAATCCTCAAATAGACTGGGATAGTAGCCCTTTTTTTCGTCAACACCGAGCTTAAAGATTGGGAGCCAAATGAGACACCATTGCGTGCAGGAGTTAGTTCTTTTGGAATTGGCGGTACAAATGCTCATGTAGTTATGGAAGAGGCTCCATCCAGAGCCGATACTTCAAATAGCCGGAAACCATCTCAGCTGTTTTTATTATCGGCGAAGTCACCGAGATCACTGGATCTGCAGACCCAAAGTCTGGCCCATTACCTGGATCAAACAGTAGATGTCAATCTAGGAGATGTTAGCTACACTCTTCAAATCGGAAGAAAGCATTTCAATCATAGAAGGTTCTTCCTTGGAGAAGATGTTGACCAAATTAAGGACCTCTTAAAGGCCAAAGGAAGCAGCATTAAAACTTCTAGCGAAGATCCGATTGATCGGGAAATAATCTTCATGTTCTCCGGTCAAGGTTCGCAATATGTGAAGATGGGGGGCGATTTGTATAGACATGAACCCATGTTTAAGCAAGAAGTGGACAAGTGTGCGGACTTAGCTGAGATATACCTTAATTGTGATATTCGTGAATTAATTTTTGCAGAAACTGAGGGAGTAGATGCCGCAGAAAAATTAAAACAAACGGCAATCACGCAACCTGCATTATTTATAATTGAATACGCATTATCAAAACTTTGGAATTCCTGGGGCATAATACCCACGGCTATGGTAGGACACAGTATTGGTGAGTATGTGGCAGCCTGTTTGTCGGGTGTCATGTCTTTGGAAGATTCCATAAAGCTTGTTTGTGAAAGAGGTCGATTGATGCAAAGCGTACCAAAAGGTTCTATGCTTGCAGTTCAACTATCGGAGCCTAATTTAGTTCCCTATCTTAACCATCAACTTTCTTTGGCTGTTCTAAATGGGCCATCTGTTTGTGTGGTTTCAGGTGAAGATCAAAAGATTGCCGCGTTGCAGGAAAACCTGTCTAAAGACCGAATTGATTCAACTCCGCTTAAAACCTCTCATGCTTTTCATTCGGTGATGATGGTTCCTATCCTTGAGGAGTTTACTGAAATCGTTGCAAGTATCAAACTCAACCCTCCTGAAATTCCCTTTTATTCTAATGTATCTGGGGAGTTAATAACCGAAAAGGAAGCTTGCGACCCTGCTTATTGGGCTAAGCACATAAGACATACCGTCCGATTTGTGGATTGTGTTTCCAATATGTTGAATGGAGCCCCCAAATTATTCTTGGAAGTAGGACCTGGTAAGACCTTGGCGACCTTTGTCAAGCAACACCCAGACCGAACAGGAGACCACATGATCTACTCCACAACCCGACATCCAAAAGAGAAAACTTGTGATATGAACTTTATATTACATACTGTGGGTGAGATGTGGATGTCTGGAGCTGAATTTGATTGGAAAGCATATTACGGAGATGAACGAAGAGTTAAAATACCACTTCCTACTTATTGTTTTGACAGAAAAAGATTTTGGATTGGGCCTGACCCCAATAAGTTTCACAAGAAATCGGAACCATCGTCTGTAAAATCAAAGAAGTTACCCAATACTAGTGACTGGTTTTATGTACCAAAGTGGGATATATCTAAAGAGGAAGTATCTTTTGAAGGACCTAGGAAAAAAGATGATACCTGGTTAATCTTTTTAGATAATTTGGGTGTAGGGAAAGAATTGGCAACACATGCAAACCAAGCAGGAATAGAAGTTGTGCAAGTTGCTTCGGGTGATAAATTTATCATTGATGAAGATCAAAAATTCTACGTAGACTTTTCTCAGAGGGACCACTATAACAAGCTGTTTGCAGAGCTGAAAAATCAAAACAAACAAATAGGGAAAATAGTGCATTTATGGAGTCTAGGTGAGGGTTTGGAGTTACACAATTTCAATCAGAATGCCTATGATGAAAGTCAGCGCAAGGGATTATACAGCATATTACAAATTGCCCAATCCTTGGCAAGAGAAGGTTACTCAGATCCGATAGAATTCGAGATCATCTCAAATAACTTGCAAAATGTAAATAAGGAAGATATTCCTAATGCTGAAAAAGCCACTATACTGGGAGCATGTAAAGTTATTCCCCAAGAGTATACAAACATAAATTGTAGATCTATTGACTTTGGTGATATCAGTTCAAATATCGAAAGTATGACTCAACAAGTATGGATGGAGGTAAATAGTGATCCAACAGATTTGATGATAGCTTACCGAGGAGCCAAACGTTACACTCATGGCTATGAGCAGGTTAAGACAGAGGACAACAAATCAGAGGTCGCAAGAATAAAGGAAGGTGGCTCCTATATTATAACTGGAGGCCTGGGAGGTATGGGTTTAGTTTTGGCCGAACATATCTCCAGGATAAAAGATACTAAAATCCTTTTGTTAGGTAGGAGCAGCTTCCCGGAACGTATTGAATGGGAGAATTATTTGAATTCCCATAGTGAAGATGACAGTGTTTCTAAAAAACTTAAGAAACTGTTGGCAATGGAGGAGAACGGCATGGAGCTAATGATTCGCAGTGCTGACATTTCTGATCTGGAGCAAATGGCCAAAGTTATAAATGACGCTATTTCGAGATTTGGAAAAATTAATGGGATTGTTCACACCGCTGGGGTAATAGATCTTGCAGGAGTTATTCATAAGCGCACCTGGGAAATGACTGAGGAAGTAATGGATGCAAAGGTAAAAGGAACTATCATCTTGGATCATTTACTGCAGGATCAAAATTTGGATTTCTTTGCCTTGTTCTCATCAATAGGCACGGTATTATACAATGTAAAGTTTGGACAAGTAGGTTATGTCGCAGCAAACGAATTTTTGGATTCTTATACCTACCAAAGAACAAAAATGCATGGTGCACATACCATAACAATTAACTGGGATGATTGGCAGGAGGTAGGTATGGCCGTGGCCGCTATAGAGGGCTTAGCAAAGAGTTGGGGAGAAAAAGACCCTGAATCATATTTAATAGATGCCATTTTGCCTGATGAAGGTTATGATGTTTTTTGCAAATCCGTAAATAGCACATTACCAAGATTGATAATTTCCACTCATAGTTTGCACGATCGATTACAAAGTGATCAGATGTCTGAATTTCAGGAATTAGAAAATGATCAGGATTCAGAGAATGATAACCATGCATATGCAAGGCCAGACTTGGACAACGATTATCAAGAGCCTCAAAACGATATTGAGCTCAAAATAACTAATATTTGGCAAGAATTACTGGGGATTGACCGGATTGGAAGAGAAGATGATTTTTTTGATCTGGGTGGCGATTCATTGGTAGCTACCCGAATGTTTAGGTACATTGAAAAACAGCTTGGCAAATCCCTTCCATTGACCACCATATTTGATCAACCAACAGTACAAGGAATTGCCCAACAAATTGAAAATTCTAGTGAGAGTAAAGTAAAACAAGGACCGAAAATAGTGCGGGTATCAAGGGAGGCATACCGGCCTGATAGTAATTGAAAATTCAAATAGGAATGCAACAAATGGATTCAGACCAAAGCTCGACTCACTCGGAAAAACAGAATAAAGCATCTGGAGAAAAAAGAGCGGATTTTTTCGTATTTCCTTTATCATTCCAGCAGGAAGCCTTGTGGTTTCTGGATCAACTTGAGCCGGGGCTTCCGGTTTATAATTTAAACCTTTGTTTTAAAGCCAATGGCTGCTTAGATATAGCCATTTTAGAGAATGCTTTGAATAGGATCGTTGACAGACATGAGTCACTGCGAACAGGTTTTAAAATAATTGACGGTGAGGTATCTCAAGTGATTTTTGAAAATGTGAAGGTGGATCTTGAATACCAAGAAATAGACAATGAGGCCCCGGACAGGTATAAGGAGGCTCTTGACTTAGCGAAAAAGTATTCAAGCACTGGGTTTGATCTCAATAGTAGGTCATTATTTAGACCCTACACCATTAAATATGGGGAACAGCAATATTTAATGGTATTTCTGTTTAATCATATCATTTTCGACGGCTGGTCGGGTGGACTCTTCAACCAGGAGTTAACCCATATTTACAATACACTTTTAGCAGGGAAGCAGTTAGAAATAAAGGAGCCGGAAGTACAGTATGCCGATTTTGTAATTTGGCAAAGAAAATGGTTCGACGGTGTAGTCAGAGAGGAGCAGATGAAGTTTTGGCGAAAGCAATTAGCAGACAATCCAGCTCCACTTGAATTGCCTACAGACATGGTACGGCCCACAAAGCAGAACTTCAAGGGTGAATATCAATCAATTCATATTCCGAAACCTCTGGTACAATCGTTAAGGGATCTCTCGGCAAAGGAGCAATGCACTTTGTTTATGACCATCTTGAGTGCATTTAAGGTTTTACTATACCGATATACTGGTCAGGAGGATATATCCGTGGGTTCGCCAACAGCGGGACGGGATAGTCAGGAATTAGAGGCATCTATAGGCTATTATGCAAACACTATAGTTTTTCGTTCAGACTTATCAGGAAACCCGACTTTTCGGGAATTTTTAAAAATGACCAGAGACAATGTATTGAATATATTTGATTATCAACTGACGCCCTTTGATAAACTGGTAGAAGAACTTAAACCGGATCGGGATTTAAGCAGGAATCCATTTTTTCAAGTCATGCTGGCCTGGCAGCCGGCACATGGAGAAGATTGCGAATTCCAGGGGTTAAGTGTGGAACATATTAGAATTGGTACCGGGACCTCCAAATTTGATCTATCATTTGAATTGGATGAAGGGCCTACTGGAATCACGGGTTTTATTGAATACAATTCAGAACTCTTCAAACCAGATATTATTGGGAGGTTTGTTGGCAACTTTGAAGTATTGCTTAATTCGCTAGTTGGTAACCTTGATCAAAAAATTGGAAACTTAGAGATACTTGGGAAAGGAGAAAAGGAATTTTTAATCGAAAAGATTAATGCCACGGATGCCCCGTTTCCACTAGAAAAGTGCATCCATCAGTTGTTTGAACAACAAGCACTACAAATACCCGATGACATTGCAGTTAGATTTCACGATAGCCAGTTAACCTATGCCGAACTGAATGAAAAGGCCAATAAACTTGCCCATTATTTAAAGGAAAACGGAGCTGGTGCGGATAAATTGGTGGGTATTTACCTTGACCGAAGCCTTGAAATGGTTATAAGTTTGTTGGGAATCCTAAAATCAGGATCTGCCTATTTACCATTGGACCCCATGTTCCCGCATGACCGGTTGCAGTACATGTTAGAGGATGCTAATGCATCGATCCTATTCACCCAAGATAAACTAAGAAACTCATTTCAAGGATATCGGGATAAAGTGATTTGTATTGATACAGATTGGGAAAGCATAGCTAATTGTTCTGGTGAGAATTTAAAAACTGCTATAAGTTCCAGGAATTTGTAGTGCTTGTTGTTCAAACAACTGATGGATGCA
>CAZAWQ010000105.1:0-13882 GCA_964488585.1 uncultured Roseivirgaceae bacterium | reverse complement strand
GACAGTCAAGCTACATCCACACCCGAACTATAAGGGATTACTCATCTTTCAGCTGCTGATGATGTTCGAATGAGAAGTGTTCCGTTTTAATCATTTCCAAAGTCTCTTCAATGGTGGGGCGGTCTCCCCAGAAGGTTCCGTAATATGCTAACCGTACCATGCCCTCCTTGTCAATAATAATGGTAGCGGGTCGGTTAATATACTCAGCATGAACAGCGAAAGCCATAGGATCCACTCCGAACTTGGCGCCCACCGCACCGGCACGATCTAGCAGGTGAGGCCAATATATTTGCTCCGTATAGGTCTTCTGAAATGATTCTTTTGAAAACCAGTAAGTTGGATCAAGCTCTTTGCCTACCATCACTCTTCCACGATATTGATCATGTGTCTCAATGGTAAAAACCTGTACGCCTTCTTTCTCAAATTCTTCCCGCATTTTCATCAGTTCACGAAACTCTCCATGACAAACAGGACACCAATCGGCAAAAACCCAGATCAATACCACCCACTTTTTATCTCTGAAATCTTGTAGCTGCCATTCAGTACCCTCAGTATCCTCCAATACAAAATTTGGTACTTGGTTCCCCACCTGAACCGATTCGAAGCTGGATTGATCTAACGACAAAAATGCAGATTTCTGCTTCTCAGTGGTCCCCATTTGCTTTTCAATCTGATCAATTGCCAGTTCACATTGATGCCGTACGTCGCGAGATGGGTCATCGATCAATTTTTCACCCAATAATTTTAAAGATTTCTTTGATTCAATTTGTCCCAGAGCAATAACTGCCTGTGAGCGGACCATCACATTTTTGTCTTCTCGAAGGACTTGTTCCAGATCACTTATAGCAGATTGAGCCCCAAGTATCCCTAGTGCCATTGCACTCACCTGACGAACATGAACAGACCGGTCCATCAGTCCTTTCTTTGTCTCGTTGACATCTTTGGTGCCGGCACGCACTAAATCCCTTACCGCCAACAGACGGATCAGCCAATCTTCATTGTCCAAATCTGCAATCCCCGCGACCTCTAACTTTCTGTCAAGCGTAAAAGAGTTGTCCTCGTTCAGGGGATGAAATTCATGTGCACGTACTCTGGCAAACACTTGAGAAACAGAAATGTTATTTTTAGATAAATTTTGACCATATGTTTCCGGTATCATGCCTAAACTAGTTAAAGAAAAAAAGAATACTATTCTTAATGATTTCAATGGGTAATCACAATTCATTATCTTTCGAATGGTTGTTATATCCCTTGTCATAAGTTGAAATTAATATTTTAATAAAGGAATGTATCCAGTTAACGTAAATAATTTATCATGAAAAATAAGTTTAAAGAAAAGGGTTCCGGAACACTACGCCGGAATTTCATTAAGAATGTTGCAATGGGAGGCTTAGGCCTGTCCCTGGCGCCAAATTTGTCATTTGGACAAAAAGCAAAAGACAGCAAGGTGCAATTGGGATTTATCGGAGTAGGAGGTAGGGGCAGATCGCATCTTCGGAATATATTGAGAAGGGAGGACATACTGGTTCCGGCTATCTGTGATATTGATCCGGCTGCTGTAGAACAAACCCTGGATATGATTTCTAAGGCTGGATACGAAAAACCCACGATATATTCTGAAAACGAGAATTCCTTTCAGGATCTTTTATCACGAGATGATTTAGACGGGGTAATTATTGCCACGCCCTGGTTATGGCATACACCTATGGCAGTTGCGGCCATGGAAGCCGGCAAATATGCTGGAGTGGAGGTCTCTGCGGCTACTACGCTGGCCGAATGTTGGGATCTGGTAAATGCTTTCGAAAAAACTGGTGTGCCTGCCATGATCCTGGAAAATGTATGTTATAGAAGGGACGTTATGGCTGTACTCAATATGGTACGGCAGGATGTTTTTGGCGAAATACTCCATGCCAGATGCGGTTACCGGCACAGCTTGTTAAATGTTAAATTTGACCCGGGCGTGTCCTTCGGCGAGGGTTCTCATGGCGAAGCACGGTGGCGAACGCAGCATTCACTACATCGTAATGCCGATCTATATCCCACCCATGGAGTAGGCCCCATAGCCAATATGCTTAATATTAACCGGGGAAACAGTTTTCTTACACTCACTTCTCATGCCACCAAGTCAAGGGGATTAAACCATTACATTGTGAATCATCCGGAAGGAGGCCCTGAGCATCCCAATGCAAAGATTAATTGGGCCCTGGGAGATGTTATAACATCTACTATCAATACTGCAAATGGCGAAACCATCATTGTTACCCATGATACTAACTTGCCAAAGCCCTATTCCCTGGATTTTGAAGTGCAGGGGACCAAAGGATTGACGGAATTTGATCAGCACACCAAACGAATTTATGTTGAGGGGACCAGCAAACATGATGAATGGGAAAAAATGGACTCCTGGCTGGCCAAGTATGACCATCCCTTATGGAAAAAGTATGGTGAATATGCTGAAGGCTCCGGTCATGGAGGTATGGACTTTTTTGTTGATCACGCCTTTGTTGAAACCGTTAAGAGAAAAGCATTGCCACCTTTGGATGTGTATGATGCAGCGGCTTGGAGCGCGATCACTCCGCTTTCCGAAAGGTCCATTGCAGAAGGGAATGCCCCGCAGTATTTCCCTGATTTCACCAGGGGTAAATGGATAAAAAGAAAGCCTGTTTTTGCACTTAATGATGAATATTAGAGTAACTATTTTGAAAGTTCTCACACGTAAGTTTCATATGGTAATTTCTGATTGTACTCAGGATTATACTATTCATTACAAATGGAATATGCAAAAGCTCAATCTGGTTTTTGATGATTAATAAAATAGAAAACGAATAAAATTTGAATCTTATGAAAATGTTACTGAAGCCGTTCTATCTTTTTTTAATACCGACGTTGATCATATCATGCAATAGCAAAGTGAAGCAAGTCGATGGCGCCATAGGAAAATCTGACATTGAACTTTGTGTTGGGGAGTATTTAACTGAAGCCGAAGCTGTTAAAAAACTTGAGGAGCTTTCAAATAATTATAGTACAGCAGATGATTGGAAAGCAAGATCAAAAGCTATTCGCGAGCAAATCTATAATGGTGCCGAATTAGATAAGATACCTAAAGAAAACTGGGAATACCCCATCAAAGTAATCCGAGGTGAAATAAATGAGATGGATGGTTATAGTGTAGAGAATATTTCCCTGGAAATGCACCCTGGGTATTTCGTCAGCGGTAACCTCTATAGGCCCCTAAACGTAGTAGAGAAAATCCCCGCCATACTATGTCCTCACGGACACTGGTTCCAACCTGAAGATTATGGGAGATTCCGTCCGGATATGCAATTACGAAGTGCCTCCCTGGCCAAGATGGGAGCGGTGGTTTTTGCCTGGGACATGTATGGTAGTGGGGAAGATACCCAACATACTCACCACAGCCCCGACGCCCTAGCTTTCCAATGTTATAATGGAATCAGGATCCTGGATTTTATTAGTTCTCTGGATTATGTAGATACTGATCGGATTGGCATTACCGGCGCTTCAGGCGGAGGAACCCAGGCATTCTTAATCTCCGCTTTAGATGACAGAATTTCTGTTTCTGTTCCAACGGTGATGGTATCAGCACATTTTTATGGCGGTTGCGTCTGTGAAAGTGGCATGCCCATACATAAATCCGGTGATTTTGAAACCAACAATGTTGAAATAGCCGCATCAATTGCTCCCAAGCCACTTATGATAATAGGTGATGGAGACGACTGGACTAAAAATATTCCAAACGTAGAGTTTCCGTACATAAAGCGTATTTATGAATTGTTTGATGCTGCTGATAAAACAGAATACGCTTATTTCGAAGATGAAGTGCATGATTATGGATTTTCTAAACGAACGGCAGCCTATGGATTCTTAGCGAAACACCTTGATTTGGATATGACTCAGATAGAGGATAACCAGGGAGATATTGATGAGGGTTTTGTTACGTTATTGGACACCACCCAATTAAAGGTTTACCCCGATAAGGCTCTGGTGAAAGATCCCATGCATTAAGTAATTTTCTAACTTACCGGATTCATACTATTGATTAATACAAAATCACTACCATAATAACCTGAAATATCACATGTCTACTACAGACGAATCCTTGCAATCAGGTGACCGATTATCCTCTCTGGACTTTTTTCGGGGCCTCACCATGTTTTTGCTTATCGCTGCGTTTACCGATCTGTTCTCTTCATTAAGAGCCCCGGCTTTTGAAGGCACCATCCTGTACAGTATTGGATTACAGTTTCAGCATGTTTCGTGGAATGGCCTCCGATTCTATGACCTGATACAACCTTTTTTTATGTTTATTGTGGGCGTTGCCATACCGTATTCCTATGCAAATAGAATAAAGCGAGGTCTGAACCATACACAGATCAGAAGGCATGTGTTTGAGCGGTCGTTTCTGCTATTGTTATTTGGTTGGGGCCTTTCGTGTATTGGCCATGGTAAAATTGTGTTTTACTTTCAAAATGTACTGGCCCAACTTTCCGTAACCTACTTATTGGCATTTCTGATAATGAACAGATCTGCTACCACCCAAATTATCCTTTCATTCATACTATTGGCCATTACTGAGGTCATTTATCGAGGTTTTCCAGTAGAAGGCTTCAATCATGCGTTTATTGCCAATGAAAATTTTGGTACCTGGCTCGACTTACAATACGGAGGAGCGGACCTCAAAGGGCATTGGGTTACATTCAATGCTATTCCCACTACTGCTCATACTATTTGGGGCGTGCTTACGGGTCAGCTATTGATGAGTGATCGTGCCCCTATGAAAAAACTTAAAGTATTGGTAATAGCCGGTCTGATTGGAGTGGTTGCCGGGTATGCACTCGACCCGGTTACACCCATTATTAAAAGAATATGCACCTCTTCATTTATTCTGGCAAGTGGGGGCTGGACCATTCTATCCCTTGCTTTCTCCTATTGGTTGATCGACATTATGAAACAGAAAAAATGGACTTTGTTTTTTGCCATCGTAGGCATGAACTCATTATTCATATACTTGTTTGGTCATATGGGAGGAACCGGGCTTATCAGGCACGCCATAGAACCTTTTTCAATGTTCCTATTCGGATTTATGGGAGAATCGACAGCAAACATATTGACTAGTATGATTGTGCTCTTTTTGTTGTGGTATATCTGTTACTGGTTGTATAAGCGGAAAATCTTCATCAAAATCTGAATTAGTACAGGCAAGCTTTTTTGGTGCTGATTAATACCGGGAAAGCAGTAGATTTACTTACCCATCGAAAATTCATGGATTTCTACCTGCAGCTTGAGTTCAAATTGTCCCTTCAGGGAGGCCATGGAAAAATTGAATATAGAAACAAAATATGACACCAATAAGCAATTACTATTATTACTAATATGAAAACACCTATGAAATATTTCTCGACATTTTTGATAATATGCTGCGTGGCAGGGCACTTTTCTCTAACTGCTCAACAATTACGCGTGCAGATTATTGGAGCACACCCGGATGATCCGGAAAAATCCTGTGGAGTAGCTGCTAAATACACGGCTGCAGGACACGTTGTGCAATTGGTAGCCATGACCAATGGAGATGCCGGCCACCAGACCCAGGCCGGGGCACTTCTGGCCAACCGCAGAGCAGAGGAAGCAAGAAATTCGGGGAAGGTTATTGGCGCAGAGTATATAACATTAGACAACCATGATGGCGAACTAATGCCTACGCTGGAAAACCGCAAGCAGGTAATCCGCGTTATTCGCGAGTTTCAGCCGGACATTATTATTACCCACCGACCTAATGATTATCATCCCGATCATCGTTATACCGGTCAGCTGGTATTAGATGCTGCATACATGGTCATGGTGCCCAACACTGTCGCTAAAACACCGCCATTAAAGAAAAATCCGGTGATTTTATACATGAGCGATGGCTTTACCCAACCCAATGAATTTAAACCAGATATCGTGGTTGCCATAGATGATGTCATGGATAAAAAGATCGATATGTACCATCAGCATACTTCACAAATGTATGAGTGGCTGCCCTGGATAGCGGGATATTTTGATAAAGTTCCGGAAGATCCGTCAGAGCATCGAGAATGGGTAGCAGAAACAAGGGTGCGTCCATACTCAAAAAGAATCGCAGATAAATTTCGTGATATGTTGATCGATTTGTATGGAGAGGAAAAGGGATCAAAAATACAGTATGCCGAAGCGTTTCAGGATTCTGAATATGGCAGCAGGCTTACCAAAGAGAATATGGAGGACTTGTTTCCATTTTTCTGAAAATCATGCTTAAAGAATGACATTTCAATACCTGGGCCTCAAATCCAGATATATGTTACACGCATTTATTGGCAGCATATATCATTGACGCAAACCATTTCTTTTCCATATTTCATATTCAGCCAGAACCTCATCAGGTCCTTCGAATTCTTTATACATCACCCTGGCTTGGAATGAGTACTCTTTTCCAACTTCAAAATCAGGCACTATGAATTGGAAGTCCCAGGCCGGATTTACGTCGCCCCCGCCGGTGGGTGATTGACTGAACCTGATGCCTTCACCCGGATTAAACATGAAGGCCAATACCATATTGTGAAAACGTCCATAGTAGAAGGGTTCGTGGTATTCATAGTCAGAAAAATGAGAAGCCAGGGTGGCGTTGAAATTAGGGGCAAAATAAATGGACTCAGTATCCTGTTGTGATTTGTGGGTACTGTTTACACCATGTTCGTTTGAATAGGCTGACACCCAGTTAGAAGCCTTGGAGTCTTTATTATTTCCCTGAAAATAAATTTTCTTGTCTGCGGGTGCATGAATATAACTGGCCCAAAAGAATCCGGCATAATTGTGTTTGAAGAACTGCGAATCATGGATTACAAACTGATAAGTAACATCGATATAATGAGGTGGCACCAGTTTAAATGTGGTCAGGCTCTCCACACTTGATAATGGTGTAGATGATTGATACAACTGTACTTCTGTATCGGATACCCGGTACAATTCCATAGGGTGGTTGCGTGGTTCAAAAAGTTCGATCAGGCTGTCCCCTCCGAAAATATGTTCCAAATTGAATCCAGCATAAAAAGGAACAAATATTGATGAATCCTGTGCGGAATGATACAACTCTGCAATACCATTGTACTTGGCACGATGGTACTCTCCGAAAGCAGAGTTATCGGCAAAAACCACGTCTAATTCACCTTTTTCTAACCTAACAAATTTTTCGGTATCGAGATGATCTGGCTTTAAGTTGTTGCCAATTGATTTATTTGGCGTACTGCAGGTACCTAAAAATATACTGAGCAAGAACAAAGAACCCAGGAAAGAATTTTCCATGCTTTATTATTATTAGTTTGATATATTATACGGAATTAAATGATTGAATAAAAATAACAGGATGAAGGTTAAAAACCTGAGATGGATCATAGTAGCGTTGCTTTTCATAGCAACCGGACTAAGTTTTCTTGATCGTCAGGTATTGTCTCTAGCCATCATTAAAATCAAGGATGAATTTCACATGACGGATGTGGAATATGGTTGGATCAACACCGCCTTTCTACTCAGTTATGCCATAATGTTTACCCTTGGCGGGTGGCTGATCGATAAATTTGGCACCCGCATAGGTTTGGCGGTATCTGTGGGTCTCTGGTCTTTATCCAGCGCCATGCATGGTTTGGTACAAAATGTCATGCAACTTGGTACTGCCCGTTTTTTCCTGGGACTAGGAGAAGGCGGAGCCTTTCCGGGTGCAGCCAAGGGTGTGACCGAATGGTTTCCCCATAAGGAACGCGGATTGGCCATGGGCATTGCCATCGGTGGTGCTGCTCTTGGTGCGGTAATCGCCCCACCTTTGACCGTTTATATGACTACCCTGTTCGGATGGCGTGGCACATTTATAGCAACTGGTTTTATCGGCGGCATATGGGTCATTATATGGCTTCTTTTTTATCGAAAGCCCAGGAATTCCAAATTGATTACAGTTAAAGAGCGTGAGTATATTCTGGGTGGCGAGAAAGACCTGGCAGACGCGGAGAAAAAAACTGTTCCCTTTAAGGCCATTTTGAAAACCAGACAAGCCTGGGGGTTGATCTCAATTCGATTTCTACTGGACCCGGTGTTTTATTTTATCATGTTTTGGATACCTAAATACCTTAGTGAAGAACGCGGGGTATCATTCGAGCGCATCGGAGATCTTTTTTGGATCCCGTTTCTCGCGCTGGGTATTTCTAATATGATTGGGGGCTGGGCTTCCGACAAACTGGTAAATTCGGGCATATCCGTAAATAAAGCGAGAAAGACAATTATGGGTATTGCAGCAGCAGTTACCATGCTTACGGCATTGACCAGTGTGGCATCTTCTGTGGGAATGGCCATGTTCTTTATCTCGCTTTTCATGTTTGCTCACGGATTCTGGATAACCAATTATATTACCATAACCAGTGAGGTATTCGGGAAACACGCCACCTCAACCGTAGTAGGTATGGCCGGTACCGCGGGAGCTGTGGCAGGCCTGTTAGTCAATCCATTGATTGGAAAAATTGTGGAAAACTACTCGTATTTACCCATGTGGATTGTCTCAGGGATTATGTATCCAATCGGATTTATCATCCTATTGATTATGATACCGAAAATAAAAGAAATTAATTTGATTGAAAGCAAAAGTAAAGATGAGTCATAGCACCATAATTCGACGAAAACCGCTGAACGCCAATATTGGAGTCTTTGGAGTGGGTTACTGGAAATACTGGGAGCAATTCGAGGGGTTGCTTGAAGATTTGAAGGAAAAGCAAAGGTTATTTATTGGCAAACTAGATGGATTTGGGGTGCAAGTCACTGATTTCGGGATGGTCGATGATGCAGAAAGTGCCTATAGCCTGATACCGAAATTAAAGGCGGCCAACCTTGACCTTGTTTTCTGTGACATGCTTACCTACGCTACTTCCGCTACTTTTGGAACCATTATCCGCAACATTGAGGTGCCATTGGTAATGATAGCATTACAACCAATGAAATCACTTGACTATGAAAAAGCCACCACCTATATGCAACTTAGTAACGACGATTTTTGCTCGGTTCCAGAATTTGCCGGAGTAGCGGTCCGCATGGGAAAGGAAGTGCCCGATGTAATCATTGGCACCCTTGCGGATGACCCGGAAGCGGATGCGGAGATAGAAAATTATTGCCAAATAGCCAAAGTTCTTCACGACCTCAAGTATGCCCGTATCGGGCACTTCGGCCACCCCATAGAAGCCATGTTGGATATGCACTCCGACCCAACCATGTTTACTGCAGCTTTTGGATGCCATATTGTTCAAACCGAAGCGGAGGATATATTGAAGCATTACCAGAGTGTAGAAGCCCAAGAAATCCAAAAAAAGGAAAAGGAAATTCTCGGTTTTTTTGATACACCCAATCCGGTTTCTGATCCAATCACCAGCAAACTTACCGATGAAGATTTGCAGACCGCAGCCCGGGTCGCCATTGCCTTAAACAGGTTTGTAGAAGAGAAGAATCTTGATGGGCTGGCCTATTACTACGAATCATCTGAAGGATCTGTGTTAAGAGAAGTTGTCACCAACCTCATTGTAGGTAACTCTCTGCTGACGGCGGCCGGTTTTCCCATGTGCGGAGAATCAGACCTGAAAACGGCTATAGCTATGTTGATCATGGACCGCCTGGATATTGGAGGAAGTTTTACGGAATTTCATCCTGTTGATTTCGAAAATGGCTTTGTTCTGATGGGGCACGATGGACCTCATCACATCAATATTGCCGATGGCAAACCGGTACTGAGAAGCCTGACCAAATATCATGGCAAACCTGGAAGTGGCGCCAGTGTAGAATTTAAAATTAAGGAAGGCCCCATTACTATGTTGAGCATCACCACTACTTATGAAGGAAAATTTAAGTTTGTCATTGCCGAAGGGCAATCGGTACAAGGACCAATACCTGCCACCGGGAATACCAATACCCGGGGACATTTCAAACCTGATATCAAAACATTCCTGAAGCGTTGGGTGGCCGAGGGCCCAACTCATCACTTTGCTCTGGGTATAGGACACCATGCTGAAACCATAGAGAAAATTGCTGATTACTTAAGAATTGAAGCGGTTATTATTGAACCATGAAGACCACTGTTTTTACACTTCTGGCAGTAATAGTACTACTTCAATTTTCTTGTACAACCAATGAGCCCAGTGATGATATCTACGAGAAATTAAAAGCAGGGTTTCTAAATCCCAGCGCCAGCGCCAAACCTAAAGTGTACTGGTGGTGCCTTAACGGGAACATTGATACCGCAAGGGCGAAGCAGGAACTTCTGGCCATGAAAGATGCCGGTATTGGCGGCTTTGACCTTTTCGAAATAGGCGTCCCTAATGAAGATACTATGATACCGGGAGGGCCGGCTTTTTTAAGTGATGAATCATTGGAATTAATTAAGTATGTAGTCAATGAAGCCGGGAAATTAGATTTATCAGTGGGTTTAAATTTAGCTAGTAGTTGGAATGCTGGAGGGAGTTGGATAAAACCAGAACACGGAGGCAAATCACTTTACTTCTCGGAAACACCTATAAAAGGGAATTCGGAAGTACAAAAAATCAATGTCCCATTTCCCCTGGTTTCTTTTCCTAAAGAATCACTGATTGGCGGAACAGACCAACCAATGGTTCCCTTCAGGGAAAATGGCAAACCTGTATATTATGAGGAAGTGGCTGTTTTGGCTATTCCAACAGATATTGAAAAAAATGCGCTCGATACCACTCAAATAATTAATGTTACCCGGTTTTTAGATTCTGATAAAGACGAACTCAATTGGGACGCGCCATCCGGTGTATGGAAAATATACCGGTATATCTGTTCCAATTCAGGTCAACAGTTGGTGCTTCCCAGTCCACTATCTGCCGGCCTGACTGTTGATCATTTTGATTCCGCTGCTGTCCGCACACACTTAATGCATATTATAAATCGACTGGAACTTGTATTGGGTGATTTTAGAGATACTGCCTTAAAAAGTTTCTATCTGGCCAGTTACGAGGCACGGGGGTTTGTTTGGACATCAACTCTGGCATCAAAATTTAAACAGGTGAATGGATACGACATTGCTAAATTTATCCCTTCCCTTTTTGATCCCGGTTTGTTCTCTGCTAAGGCCACAAAAAAAGTACAAACTGATTTCAAAAAAACCTTATCGGAATTGATTATAAATAACTTATATAAGAATGCCCAAGAGGTTTGCAACAGTTATGGTCTAAAGATAAACTGCGAAGCTGGCGGGCCGGGATATCCTCTATATAATGGACCGGCAGAACCCCTTAAAGCACTTGGTGCTTTGGATATTCCAAGAGGTGAGTTTTGGATAAACCATTCCAGATATTACCAGGATAGAGAAGATAGCATTGATATTTTGCGTGTGGTAAAAGAGGTTGCGGCCGCCTCTCATATCTATGAAAAAAGGATTGTTGAGGAGGAAGCGTTTACCTCCTTTCAACATTGGCAGGAAGGACCTGTTGACATTAAACCTCAGGGCGACCGGGCATTTTGCGAAGGCATGAATCGCGTGGTGTTCCATGGATTTAGCCATAATATAAGGGGTTCAGGATTTCCCGGGTATGTGTATCATGCCGGCACTCATATTAACGACAAACGTGTATGGTGGCCAAAGATTAAGCCGTTTATTAATTATTTAGCCCGGCTTTCTTCTGTTTTTCAGGGGACAGATTTTGTGGCGGATGTGCTTTGGTATTACGGCGATAAAATACCAAATTCTGCAACACCTAAGAATACTCATTTTAGTGTAGGGCCAGGTTACGATTATGAAGTTATAAATACTGAAATCCTACTAAATAAGCTCACAGTAAAAAATGGGAAACTTATTTTATCAAATGGGGCAAGTTTTAGTTTGCTGGCTCTGGAAAACGAAGAGACAATAAACCCGAATGTTTTGGTTAAACTACGGGAATTAGTGAACCAGGGGGCCATTATTGTTGGAGACAAACCAAAAAACATTGCTGAAATTAAAAATTCACCATGGTCCCAGAAAGATGGAAGGACATCGATAAATCAACTTTGGGCAAAGGGACCAAATAAAAAGGGCAAAATTATCTCTGGGATAACCCCAATAAAAATGTTGAATGATCTTAATGTTCCTCCGGATTTTAAATATCCTGATAATGAATCATTCCTCTTGGATTTCATACATTATAAAAAGAATGACCTCGATTTTTATTTTATTAGGAACACCTCCGATGAATGGGTTTCTCGCCAATGCAGTTTCAGGCAACAAGACAAAGTGCCTGAGATTTGGGACCCGGTTACCGGTAAAATTATTTCTGTCGAAATTTTTCATCAGAATAATGATTATATAAGCATGCCTGTTACATTGCCACCCCACGGATCGCAATTAATCGCTATACACAAAACAGCTCCAGTACCCCATTACACCCGGATAACTATGGACGGCCAACACCCGCCACTTTTGGAGTTTACCAATGATGGTTTTCATTTGTTGAAGGATGGCATGGTTGAACTGAAAAGACCAAATCAATCAAAATCCATAAATAATAAAGTGCAATCTCAAGTATTGGAAGGTGCATGGGAATTGATTTTTCCTGAAGATTGGGGAGCTCCCCCAAAAGCGGTTTTCCCAGAATTAACTTCATGGACAAATTCAGATATAGAAGGCATTAAATATTTTTCGGGTACGGTGACCTATAAAAGAACCTTCCAATACCATATCCCATCAAATTCATCTGACAATCGGAAAATTTATCTTGATTTAGGCAATTTATCCAAAGTTGGTGAAGTTTGGCTCAATGACCGGCATGTGGGAATAGCCTGGTCAAAACCCTACAAATTTGACGTAACGAATATTATAGAACCTGGTGATAACTATCTGATTGTTGAAATTGCAAATACTTGGTCAAACCGACTGACTGGTGATGCTATTACTGGGAAGAATTTCACCAATACCAATATTTCAAAAACAGTGGTTGCAAAATCAGGTATTTTACCTGGCGATCAAACCCGCGTTCCCTGGGCAGAAGTTCCATTGATTGAGTCAGGATTGCTGGGGCCGGTAAGCATCAAAACTACTCAGGTGTTCAATTATTTGACTAAATTTCCATAATATGTTTACAGGAATCATAGAGACCCCGGGTGAAATAATCCAAATTGACGTAGAAAGAAACAATCGTGTTTTTACTATTAAGTCCGAGGTAGTTTCAGAGTTAAAAGTAGACCAAAGCGTATCTCATAATGGTGTCTGTTTGACGGTTACTTCGGTTTCTCCTGATGGTTATCAGGTGGTTGCAGTTTCTGAAACGCTGGAGCGCTCTAATCTGGGATCCCTGACAGTTGGAGACCTGGTGAACCTGGAACGATCTATAATCTTAGGGGACCGGCTTGATGGGCATTTGGTACAAGGACATGTAGACCATACAGCTATTTGTAAAAGCATCAATGAAACTAACGGTAGTTGGGCGTTTGTTTTTGAGTTTGAAACCAGCTCCGATCATGTACTGATAGAGAAAGGCAGTATTTGCATAAATGGAGTAAGCTTAACTTGCTTCAATGTTTCTGAGGGCTCGTTTGAAGTTGCAATAATTCCTTATACCTACGAAAACACGAATTTTAAAAACTTGTCATCCGGTGATGTGGTGAATCTTGAGTTTGATGTTATAGGGAAGTACGTACAGGCCGTGTTAAAGAAGAAAATTAAAAACTAAAAACTATATAGTTAACTGGCTGTGTTCTATTTTAAGTAACTTCTGTAATATGATTAATAGCCACAGACCAGGATAACCAAAAGGTAAGTCCGTCAAGTTTGTCCTTAAGTGTTTTCTGAGCCACAAACCAGTTTAAGTAGTTTTGTAGGTATTTGGTA
>CAZAWQ010000104.1:0-9739 GCA_964488585.1 uncultured Roseivirgaceae bacterium | reverse complement strand
TGTATTCCAGGCTGTTGAAGAAAGTTTTAACTATCTGATCGACAATAAGCTGGCTCATAATAATTACTAAAAATCTGAACCCAATATGGATAAACAAGAATTTCTACTGCTGATCCCCGGAATTATCTACGGTGTGGCCATCGTTGACTTACTCAAAATAGTACAGCACAAATATAATTATTGGGAAGTGATCTTATGGGGAATATTAATGATGGTAGCCATCATTAATACTTGGATAGAACTATATCAAAAATTAAACGCATTTGTTGATAGCAATTCTAATTTTTTCTTGATTATCGGACAAGCAATGATTTATGCGCAGGCCGCAAACGTAATTACACCTGACCAAAAAGATTCTGATACTAAGGAGTATTTCTTTAAAATCAGAAAAACTTTTTTCCTGATCATAGTGGGGACCTTAGTGATGAACACCATTGTTCAATTCATGGTTTTCGATGACCAAAGGACCTGGTTACGATTGATTGCCATACCCCTATTTCTGGCCTGTGCGCTTATTAATAAAATTTGGATTCGTATTGTGGTTGGGCTCTACCTGGTAATCTTGGCCGTTATAGTAATTTTAGGATTAAACTAAATCTTCTCCTAATGATTTTATTCCCGCTCAAATTGTCAAAGGGTGAGGTTGCTTATTTCAAATAAATCTGTTTATTTGTAAGTCATGAACACAACACGACGAAATTTCCTACGATCCATTAGCATGCTCTCCGCTACTGCGGTAGTGCCGTTGTCAGCATTTAATTTTCAAAAAGCTGAAAAACTCAAAGTAGCACTTGTTGGCACCGGGGTACGAGGCACCAGCTTTTGGGGAAAAAGGTTGGTTGAACAGTATGACGAGATTTTGGAATTTGTGGGAATTTGCGATATCAATCCCGGAAGGTTAGAGTATGCAAAGATGTACATGGGAGTTAATTGCCCAACTTTTGCTGATTTTCAGGAAATGATAAATCAGGCCAAACCGGATCTGGTAATTGTTACTACCACCGATGCCACCCACCATGAATTCATCATACATGGACTGGATATGGGTTGTGATGTGCTTACTGAAAAGCCCCTGACTATTGATGAAAGAAAATGTCAGGATATTATTGATGCTGAAAGGCGTTCCCGAAAAAATTTAATCGTTGGATTCAATTATCGCTGGAGCCCCTACGCTACCAAAGTCAAAGAGTTGCTTATGCAAAATACCATCGGTAAACTTACCTCGGTGGATTTTCATTGGTACCTGAATACCTATCACGGTGCTTCATACTTTCGCCGTTGGCACGGACTAAGACAAACTGGCGGTACTTTATGGGTACACAAGGCCACCCATCATTTCGATCTGCTTAATTGGTGGATCAACTCAGATCCACGGGAAGTATTTGCTTACGGCGATCTGGAATACTATGGAGCAAATGGTCCATTTAGGGGTGACAATTGTCGAACCTGTCCCCATAAATCAGAATGTGAGTTCTATTGGGACATTACTAAAGACCAGCGTGCAATGGATCTTTATGTGGCCAACGAAAAACATGACGGGTACATCCGGGATAATTGTCTATACCGGGAAGAGATCAATATCTACGATAAAATGTCAGCCCAGGTTAAGTTCCAGAATAATGTAGTGCTAAACTACTCCCTTACCACATACAGTCCTCTTGAAGGCTGGCGGGTAGCTTTCAATGGTACCGAGGGACGCATTGAAGCCTGGCTGGATATTCCTTATCAGAAAGAGGTAAGTGTAAGTCAGGCAGAAATGCACCAACGGGAAATGGACCAATCCGGAGATGATCAGGCCGAGTCTGAACCAATCATAGTCCACAAGTTATGGAAGGATTTCGAAACTGTCCAGGTGCCTGTGGAAAGAGCCGGTCACGGAGGTGGGGACAAGAGACTACACGATAAAATATTCATCCACCCAGAAAAAGAAGACCCGTTCCAAAGAGCCGCAGGTGTTCGTGACGGCGCAATGTCTATACTAATTGGAGTTGCGGCACGCAAAAGCATTGAAAGCGGGGAACCCATAAAAATAGGATCTCTTACTGATTTACAGCCACGCAGTGTACGACTATAACAAATTGAAATTTATCCCTATTCTTTTTTTGTTATTGTATTCCTGTAATCCACAGGAATCTGCAGAGAAAGGAAGAATTTCAAAATGGTACAAAGGTAATCTGCATACCCACAGTTACTGGAGCGATGGTGACGAGTTTCCAGAAGTGATTATGGATTGGTATAAAAATCATGACTACCAATTCATTGGTCTTTCAGATCACAACATATTGGCGAACAAGGAGTATTGGAAGGAAATCGAAGACAGCCTTAGGCTGGTTGCTTTTCAAAGATATTTAGATAATTACGGACCTGATTGGGTGAACTTCAAAAAAGACTCCGGAAAAATTACCGTCCAATTGAAGACTCTGGAAGAGTACAAGCCACTTTTTGAAGAAAAAGATCAGTTTCTCATTTTACAGTCGGAAGAGATTTCAGATCGATTTGAGGATAAACCACTGCACATGAATGCTACTAATTTAGGTGAGCTAATTGAGCCCCAGGGGGGCAGTAGCGTGGTAGATGTGTTGCAGCGAAATATAAATGCATTGCTAAAGCAGCGTGATAACAGCGGTGAACCTATGATAATACACATCAATCACCCGAATTTTCATTACGCTATTACTGTGGAAGATATGATTGCCCTGCAAGGGGAACAATTCTTTGAAGTTTTCAATGGGCATCCCCAGGTATTTAACTTTGGTGATTCATTGCATATGGACACCGAGACCATGTGGGACCAGATCAATATCGCATACCTCAATAGTGGTAAGCCCCCTCTTTATGGATTAGCTACCGATGACAGCCATAATTATCATAATTCAGGCAAGCAGTGGAGTAATTCAGGTAGAGGATGGATCTACGTTCAGGCTGATACACTGAGTGCAAGATCATTGATAACCGCTATGGAGCAGGGTCAGTTTTATGCTTCCAACGGGGTGAAACTGGAAACGGTGGAAGTAATTGACAACATGCTCAATATAGAAGTGATGCAAGATGGCGGCGATTACCAAATCCAATTTATTGGATGTGACAAAACTGACGCAGAAACCCGAGTCTTAAAAGAGGTCACTGGAAATACTGCCTCATTTGAATTATCAACAGAACTTCTTTTTGTCAGGGCGAAGATCATCTCCGATAAAGAGCCCCTCAATCCTATAGAAAATATGGCGCATCAAACTGCATGGACTCAGCCTGTGCAATACTCTAATTAGGCGGTTGTCATCTAACATGAACTATTTTACCTCCAATATGCCCCGCATTACCACATAGTGCCCGGGGAACGTACAAACGAATTGATAGGTACCTGGCTTTGCTGGAGCCTTAAAAAATAGAGTCTCTGAGGTATTTGGCAGTAACAGGCTAGTGTGATAGATTACTTCGTCAAGCTCAGGTACGTAAGCCAACTCCTCTCCCTCCAGACCTAAATTCAAGGCCTCCAATCCAACTTTATCTGCCTGGTCAGGCAATGTTATTACCAGGTTGTGTAACATATCGTCGTTATTATTGAAAGTAAGTTTTACCCTGGATCCAGCAGCCACTTCTATCTTTTCCTTGTCAAATTTAAGGCCAGGCAATGTTCCTACCTGAACTTCTTTATCAAATGTTCCATCCCAGTCCTTGGGCATCTGAATAGGATTTTTTGCTTGAGCATGTAGATTGGATTTGTCGGCAGTTTCCAAAGTACGCTCTGCCTGGGGGCCCTCACCGCCACCTGGTATCTCATTTAATGTATAGTAACCAACATTATGAAGCAATGGAGTATTTTCTTTACTTAGAACTCCTGCAGCTTTTATTTCATAAATGTAACCTTTCCTAAGTTGGTCAATTTCCAGTTGCACGCTGGTGCCGCTGTCGGAAACGGTTACTTTCTTAATGGTTCTCTTCTGCTTATCTAAAACAGGACTACCGTAAGTCCGATGGTATTTATAGGTGAAATCAGTCAGGTCATAGCTACTAATATCCTTGACACTTGCTGTATTCAGAGGTTTAGTGAATTCCAACTCAAATCCCATTTCGGTGGCTTTGATGGTTTTTATTTCGAATGGAACCTTCCCTGTCCAGGTTAGCCGTTCTAAACCGAACGGTTTAGGTCCGGTGGATGCCCAGCCCCTACTGGTCATACCCACATATAATTGTTTCCCGTCCGGTGCCCATTTCAACCTGAGAACTCCTGAAGAAAAGCCATCGACGAAAGGAAAACAAACTCCTTGATATACTCCATTTACTTTTTCCTGGAAAACTCTCATAATTTTACTATGACCCTGATCTCCTACTAATAGCTGACCTTCAAATGGCCCGAATTCTTTGCCTATTAACGCAATATCTGAAGTTGATATTCCCATTATAGCATGTGGAAACCAAACAGATGGAGGCTTGATCTCTGGTTGTACTTTACTGTATTCATAAAGAGTATAGCCCTGTGAGTCATCAATATCCTCAGCTTGCAGGGTGAGCGGTGAACCTGGTTCACCGGTCCACTTCAGTCCTTCTGGGTTACCAACAAAATCTCCTTTTTCAACATGAGTCATTCTTCCTGATCCAACCCAACCTCCTTGATTCTCGGTGTAAAAAATATCTCCTTCATTATTATATGCGAATCCCGCTGGCGATCGCATTCCTGTAGCAATAGGTGTCATATCCCCGTTCTCTGTAATCTTCAGCATCCATCCACGCCACTTGGACATACTCGCGCCCCTTCCGATCCAGCCTAGGTTCAACGTCACCAACATGTCACCATTATCGGTAAATAATGGGCCATAGGAGTATTCATGGTAATTCCCGGCAAGGTCCCAGGAGTAAATGGTTTGATACTCATCCGCCCGATCATCTCCATCAGTATCAGTTAATTTGGTTAGCTCCCCTCGTTGAGAACAGTAAAAACTACCATCGTGATAAGCCAGACCTAAAGGTTCGTGAAGACCATGAGCAAATCGTATATATTCCGGATTGCTTGAAGTGGGTTTTTTGATCAGCCATAGCTCTCCTCTTCTGGTAGTAACCCCTAGTTCTCCTTTGTCGTTGAAAGCGAGCCCTCCTATTTCCAAAGAAATTTCCTTGGGAATTTGGAGGGAATCTATTCGATAATATTCCTGCATCTGGGCCCTGGCATTTAACCCCAGGTGAATAGTAAATGTTATTAAAAACAGAGTCCTGAATAATGAACGAGGTTTCTGGCTTACCATAACAAACTGTATTTTATTGTAGACGAAGTGGTCACTGAAAAAATCAATTCCATTTCACCATCAATCTTTCTAATACTTGGAACAGGTTCTGTAGTTAACAGTTCAAGATAGAACTGACCACCAATACTGTAAAGCCCATTTTGAAGCATTTCGATATAGTCCGCTGTGGCAATCCTGGCATACAGATTGTCAACCCCATCAGGCTCTATGCTTATAGTTCTGTTTAATCTTTCGTTATCATTTAAACTCTCATAGGAATCAAAGATCTTGGCCTCATTTATTCTATATTGAAAAGTCGGATGTCCTTGATCGTCCAATATATAGCCTAGTGGCCTAAACTCTGGCGGTGGTTCAGTTGGGTACTGAGATTCACTGGTGGATAGTATTGCAGCAATAGATCCATCAGATAGTTCAACAGCTAATGCCAAAGGAATTGCTAATTGAGATTCGCCTCGGTTTCGCCACATGTTGGATACATCCACGAATTCGCCTCTCCAGGATTTGAGTAAAGCTCCATTACGGAGATCCAGGCTGTAGTGAACTCCATCTGAATTACCTACAGAAATCGTATGAGTCCGTTTTTCATGCTTATAATTAACAAAGCCTCGTAATAACTCCGGGGTGGTTCCTGGGACTACCTTTAATGGGTGGTGTTGTTCATTACGATCTTCTTTGTAAAAAGAATTCAACGGCTGATAATGGATTTCAGGCCCTTCATAAAATACTGCGAGCCCTCTTCCCCATTGATTATTATAATAATCAACTCTTAAGTTATGCTCGCCTTCAGTTAGTTCTATTAATCCGGATTGTCGTTCCATGCTATGATTGAAGTCATTGCTTACTACCAGCTGCTCATCTATAAATAACTTCGAACCATCATCCGACACGGTATGAAAGATGTATGCCCCAGCGGTAGGAATTTTAATATTTCCTTTGAAACCGATTGCGAAAAAATTTTCTCTTTTTGCTATTTTATCAATTGCAAAGGAATCAACTGATCCTTGTTCAACCGGGTCCAAAGAGTCCAGTTTGGGTAGCACGGCGCTCATTTCTATGAGGTAGTACTGGTAATCCAGATCACTTAGTTCTACCCTTTTGTCAAAATAACGTTTATATGAAACTTTGCGAAAAGCTACATTCCCGTGATCACCCTGTATCATCAGAGGCGCTTGTGATACTTCATCGTTAGCTACTGATGCTCTGGTAGGCCCACTCAGGATGACGTTTTTATGAATAACCAGATCATTAAGAACAACTTTGTCAAAACGTGCATTTGAAATTTTTAATCCTGTGGAATCAAATTTTGGGGCGGTAAACTTTACATATAGTTGATGCCAAAGTCCAGGTGTTTTACATGCGTTGATAGCGGGAGGATGGCCCTCAAAACCCTGCGATTCTTTAGAGGCATTCTCATCCCATCTCTGATAAATTCCACCACAATCTGAATATTGAGGGTCTGGTACCTTCCAACTATCAAATAGTTGTATTTCGTATCGTCCTTGAAAATATATTCCGGAATTTGACCCTTTAGGCATCATAAATTCCAGCTCCAATTCCAGATCTCCATGTTCCCAGGTAGTGAGCAAATTATTGTTTTCTGATTCAGAAATTTGGTTTACTAAAACTCCTGAGCCCTCTGTGCTGGTCAGATCCTGTTCCACCGTATAATCAGAGAAAACGCTCCCGGCCACCTTCCAATTTGAGCTTGTGGGGCGGAAGCTTGAGAGATTTTCCAAGGCCAACTCTTTCATGGGTATAGTGGAAACCCCAATTATCGGTTCGGAAGTTTTTGCTTCTTTACAACCTCCCATTAAGACTACCAACACTAATAAGCAGATGGAGCAGTGTTTCATTTTGCTCTTTGAATTTTCAGCATGCAAATAAAGCAATATTAGAGGTCCCATTATCATAAACGTTCGACTTTCCTGCATTTACCCTGGAAGAAGTGCAAACAAATTTTAATGGAGACCTACTCGATTATGAAATTTTGTAGTTTTATATGTTCAGAACTGAGTACGCCTGAAGTTTATAAGAAAGTCATAGCCAAAAAATTGACTAGTGATTAAATACGCCCCAGCATCAATACGACATACCGAAGCCATTGCCCGGCTGCACGCATATAGCTGGCAAGTGCATTATCGGGGTATTTTTAGTGACAACTATCTGGATCATGAGGTGGTAGAGGAGCGAATGATGGTTTGGCAAAGACGTTTTGAAAAACCTTCAAAAGATCAATATGTGGTTTTAGCGAATGATCAGGATGAATTGTGTGGGTTTGGGTGTGTCTTTTTGAACCATGATCAGCAATATGGTTCATTAGTTGACAACCTCCATGTGCACCCGGATTGGCAGCGTAAAGGCATTGGAAAGAAGTTAATGAACCATTGTGTGGGCAGAATTTCGGAACTGGGCCACCCGTTTAAAATGTATCTCTGGGTATTAAAAGAGAATAACCGTGCTCGAAAATTCTATGAGCAGATGGGCGGATCCACCGTTGAAAGTACTATTGAAAATAATCCAGGGGGTGGTCAGGCAGAGATTCTGAGGATATTTTGGAACCAACAGCCTGAGTAACTCCTATGCCTCGGGTAGCTTCCAGCCATTATTATACTGTGCTTTTATAAGTTTATTTGCTGCCTTGTTCTTCTTGAAGTTTCCCGCTTCATCATCCCAAAACACTTTGTCTCCGGTCTTGTATGCTATATTTCCCATTTGTGCATTGATGGCCGCTATGCTTCCTGAATCAATAGGAGTATTCAACATGGAACTATCACTGGCCCTTATGGAATCAACGAAGTTCTGTGTGTGCAAATCTAAATAGTTTTGTTCCTTAGGCTTCTGGAAGCTTTTTATTCTTTCCATTTTAGGCTCACCCCGCTCAGCATAACCTCGAGGGTACTTTTCGACTAAAACTTCATATCCCTGTCGGTTTACCACCAGAGTTCCATTGTTTCCAATGAAAGCAATACCCTCCCGTCTTCCATAAGGTCCCTGATCAATACCGGTGGCGTGTTCCCAAAGCATGGTGAATTTGTCATATTGGTACACTGTCTGCAAAGTGTCAGGAGTCTCAGACGCATCATCAGGGTATGCCAGTTTACCACCTGACGCCATTACGGAAACAGGAGCATTCACTTGCATGGCAAACAAGGCAATATCTATCTCATGCACCCCCCAGTCAGTCATCAGGCCTCCTGCATAATCCCAGAACCACCTGAAATTAAAGTGAAATCTATTTTTGTTGAATTGGCGCATTGGCGCCGGTCCCAGCCAAAAATTATAGTCTACACCTTCCGGTACTGATTCATCCGGCACTACCTTTACCGGTTCCATCCATCCCTGATATGCCCATACTTTTACCAGTCTGATATTTCCCAGTTTACCAGAGCGTACAATATCAATTGCATCCCGGTAGTGCGGTCCACTGCGCTGCCATTGGCCTACCTGTACCACCTTTCCTGACTTTCTGGCCGCCTCAACCATAAGCCTGCACTCCTCAATGGTGTTTGAAATGGGTTTTTCAACATAAACATGTTTGCCTGCTTGTACTGCTTCTACCATAGGCATACAATGCCAATGATCGGGAGTGCCGATGATCACCGCATCTATTTCAGAATTTTGGATCAATTCACGATAATCGCTGTAAACGGTTGGTTTATTTGATCGCAGCTTTTGGTAATCACCGAGTCGTCTGGATATGACATTTTGATCCACATCACAAATTCCGATTAGGTCAACATCATCCATTTTCAGCATAGAATTTATATTGCTCCACCCCATCCCATTGCAACCGATCACTCCAATTTGAAGTTTGTCGTTGGGAGAGATGGGTTTACTCACAGCTGACAGCATAGTACTATTTGCCAGCAAGGCACCGGCGCTAGCTAAAGTTGATTTTTCTAGAAATTTTCTGCGTCTCATGGAATCGATGGATAAAATTTGATAATTGAGGAAGTTAAAGTTTAATCTAAGGAGAATTTCCCATAAAATTAAAAATTCAGGGAATCGGTTGCACATTTTAATCTTTATTTCATGATCCTTCCCTTCGCCAAGATATTTCTTGTTCCGAATATCATACAAATGAGCTGATTGGTTTACATGAAGGTTTATTTTCTGATTCTCCCCTGATTTGCCAGGTAATAAACCTAACAACCGTGCAGAACCACCTTGCTCAGAAAAAGCATATTCTTCAATATCAGCAGGATCCCCGTTAGTATTTGTCAGGTGGATACTTGATTTGAGGTTTTCCTTTTCAAATATTTTTCTAAATTTCAGCAGTGATAATTATCTAAAAAAATGCGTAACATTGTGTCCATTTGAGCGTACAGTTGTTGCTGTGGCATTACACTCAAACTCGATATCGGGATGTGGCGCAGTCCGGTTAGCGCACCACGTTAGGGACGTGGGGGCCGCTGGTTCGAATCCAGTCATCCCGACCAAAGTCATCGTGCTAGTAGCGTGATGACTTTTTTTGAGATTTTCAACAGATCTTTTTTATTGTT